>NZ_JASGBY010000018.1:0-104956 GCF_030053355.1 Pantoea sp. EA-12
ATTGGTGGAACAATCAGTAGATCACATATCTCTATGCCTGTCTTATTTTACCCGCCCATTACTGGGGATTCCTCAGCGCCGAAGCGGGGTTTGATAAGCAAAGCGCTTAGAGCGATTAGCCCTGCAGCAGAGACAGAACCTGCTGTGGAACCTGGTTAGCTTTAGCCAACACTGAGTTACCCGCCTGCTGGATGATCTGTGCTTTAGACATGTTTGAAACTTCAGTTGCGTAGTCAGCATCCTGAATACGAGACTGTGCTTCAGACAGGTTAGTTGTGGTGTTGTTCAGGTTGGTGATAGCAGAGTCCAGACGGTTCTGCACCGCACCTAGGCTTGAACGGAATTTATCTACCTGAGAGATAGCTTTATCCAGCAGCGCCAGTGGGTCAGCAGTGGCAGCGCCTTCGAATTCCGCAGTGGCGTCATCACCTGAGAGTTCGATCTCAACTTTGTTATCTGCACTATCCACTGTATTGTCGTCATCCAGTGCAGTGCCAACAGTGGTAGCGTAGTTTTTACCTTGGAAAGTAACATATCCAGCAGCATTGCCATCTTTATCCGCTGCAACTTTGATTAACTGCCCTGCTTGAGTAGCCGCATCTGTCAAACCGTTTGTTGTATCAGTATATTCAACATCCGCTTTGTTCAGCGTTACAGCACCTGAGTCGTGATCAATTGATGCTGAATAGAAATCGCTGCCATATTGAACAACATATTGACCAGTCGCAGCGCCAGTGCTTGTCTGAGTATTGTGCAAAGTCAGAGATGAAGCATCTACAGTAGTACCCAATGCAGTACTCAAATCAGAAGCTACATCAGTAAATGTAACAGTTTGTGGTTCATCACCCGCTGCGCCAGTAATCTGAGTGATTGAATCACTCACTTTAAGTGAATTACCTGACACTGAGAAACCGCTCAGACCTAAAGTAGAAGAGTCAATTTTCTGCAGGTCAATGGAGATGGTTTCACCATCGTTAGAACCAACCTGAATTTTCATGGTGCCGTCTTTAGCCAGCACGTTCACGCCGTTGAACTGAGTCTGACCAGATACGCGGTCAATTTCGTCCAGACGTGATTTGATTTCGTCCTGGATTGAAGACAGGTCAGAATCAGAGTTGGTGCCGTTCTGTGCTTGTACAGTCAGTTCACGAACACGCTGTAAGTTGTTGTTGATTTCTGACAGTGCGCCTTCAGTCGTCTGCGCAGCAGAGATACCGTCGTTGGCGTTACGAGCAGCCTGAGTCAGGCCGTTGATGTTAGAGGTGAAGCGGTTGGCAATTGCCTGACCAGCAGCGTCATCTTTCGCGCTGTTGATACGAAGACCAGAAGACAGACGCTCGATAGAAGTAGACAGAGCAGACTGGTTCTTGTTGATGTTGTTCTGAGTGATCAGCGAGAGGCTGTTGGTGTTAATTACTTGAGCCATGGTTAAGTTCCTATTAATCAAGTCTTTGGTTTAGGTTTGGGCTTCAACCCGCCGGCTTCAGCGCCGTCAAAGTTGTTATCGTCTGTGCTTAAACAACCTTTAGATTTTTTTTAGTACCAGGCGAAATTTTTTCTCTTCAACCTGTCACGCTTATCTTTATCGCCCTCACCCAGCACATCTTTAGTGCAACCTCAGCACTTTTCTAGCGCGAGAAATACCCTTCTCTATATGCCTTATTCGCTTTATCACTCGCTGATAAATAATTTTAAACTTTGCCCATCAAAAGCCGATAACCCGGGTATTCACTCTCCGTGTCGATATAAAAGGAAACAACATGGCTAGTATCTCTACGCTCGGTATCGGTTCAGGACTCGATTTAAGTACCATTCTGGATAACCTGGAAACCGCCGAGAAAGCGTCTCTGACTCCGATTTCTACTCAGCAAACGGCCTATACCGCCAAACTGAGTGCTTACGGGACGCTGAAAAGTGCACTGACCACCTTCCAGACGGCAAACACCACACTTAATGACGCCGATCTGTTTACCGCAACTTCTGCCACCAGCAGTTCCAGCGCCTTTAGCGCCACCACTTCTGGTTCTGTGGTTGCCGGTAAATACACCATCAGCGTGTCACAGCTGGCGCAGGCTCAAACCCTGACCTCTGCAGTGCAGACCAGCAACACCACGGCCCTGGGCGACAGTTCGGCCAGCAGCCGTACCCTGACCATCGCTTTGAAAGACGGCACCAGCAAAGATATCTCTCTGACCAGCGATCAAACCTCGCTGACCGGTATGCGTGATGCCATTAACAGTGCTGATGCCGGCGTCTCTGCCACCATTATTAAAGTTGGCGATGGCAGCTATCGTTTATCGCTGACCTCAAGCGAAACCGGCAGTGATAATGCCGTCAGCTCGATTAGCGTCACCGGCGATGACACCTTGCAAGGTATTGTGGGTTATGACTCCACATCCAGCAGCAACGCGATGACCGAAAGCGTTGCCGCGCAAAATGCCAAGTTAACCGTAAACAACGTTGAGATTGAGAACAGCAGCAACACCATTGATGATGCGCTGGAAGGTATTACGCTGAATCTCAACGACACCACCACCGGCAACCAGACGCTGACCATTACCAAAGACACGTCCAAAGCTGAAAGCGCCATCAACAGCTGGGTCAGTGCTTACAACACGTTGTTGGATCAGTTCGACACCCTGACCAAATACACCGCCGTCGATGTCGGATCTGATGCTCAAGACTCCAGTAATGGCGCGCTGTTGGGTGACAGTACCCTGCGTACTATCCAGACTCAGTTGAAGAGCATGCTGACCAATGCGCAAAGCTCTTCCACTTATAAAACCCTGGCACAGATTGGGATTACTACCGACCCGACGACCGGACAGTTGGAAACCGATTCCGACAAACTGGAAACCGCGCTGAGCAGCGATCCTGACGGCGTAAAAGAGATGATCGTCGGTGATGGCACGACCACCGGGATCTCAACTACCATCGCCACCAATTTGACCAGCTGGCTGTCAACCACCGGCATCGTGCAGGCCGCTACCGATGGTGTGAGTAAAACACTTAACGAGTTGACCGACCAATATAACGATATGAGTACGCGTATCGATAACATGGTGGCGCGTTACAAAACTCAGTTCACCGCCCTCGACGTTTTAATGAGCTCGCTCAACCAGACCAGTAGCTATCTGACGCAGCAGTTCGAGTCATCTAGCACGTCCAGCTCCAGTAGCTCATCGTAATAAGGAGTGATCATGTACAGCGCAAATGGCACCAAAGCCTATGCAAAAATTGGTGTGGAGAGCGCAGTGATGAGCGCTAACCAGCAGCAGCTGGTCTCCATGCTGTTTGACGGCGCGCTCAGCGCGCTGGTACGTGCCCGCCTGTTTTTGCAGGATGGCAATATTGAAGGCAAAGGTTCATCGCTGTCTAAAGCGATCAACATCATCGAAAACGGACTTAAGCAAGGTCTGGTGGAAGGTAGCGGCGATGAGCTCACCGATAATCTGGTGGGGCTTTACGCCTATATGGTCCGCCGTCTGCTGCAGGCCAACCTGCGAAATGACGTAGAAGCCATCGAAGAAGTCGAAGGTCTGCTGCGCAATATCGCGGATGCCTGGAAAGAAGTCGCTCAACCTCAACACCTTCAGGACGCCGTTTAATGAATAACGCACCGCATCTGATTACCGTTTACCAACAGCTACTCGATCTCAGCCATGGAATGCTGCGCCTGGCCGCAGACGGCGAATGGGATGACCTGATTACAAAGGAGATGGATTATGTCAGTGCGGTGCAAACGTTGGCCCGAACAACAGAAGCCGCACCGCCGTCTAACCAGATGCAGGAACAGCTGCGCCCGGTACTGCGCCATATCCTCGACAATGAGAGTGAAGTCAAACGTCTGTTGAAATTGCGCATGGACGAGCTGACGCTACTGGTGGGCCAGTCATCTAAGCAGAAATCGGTGATGAGCGCCTACGGCAAGCAAGGTCATGTGTATTTGCCGCAGAGTTCGTGATCGGCATGAAGTGCGAATGAGAAAGGGTGAGCCTCGTGCTCACCCTTTTTTATTACTTCTGCGCAGGCACCGAAACCGGCTCCATAATTTGCGGCTGAATATTCTGAATCACTGCTTCATTTGGGCGTTTCGCCACCTCTTCTAAGGCCTGCTGGCACTCTACGGTTGGACGATCGACCTTACGCATCCGCAAGCCGTCATAACGCAGCTCACCGTTCTGCAGCGTAATCGGCATCACGCGCACCTGACGTGTCACGTTGACCCAATCATCGCCCAAGCGGGTTAATTTGCCTGGCTTGGCAATCACGCGCTGCCACTGGCGGCAATCCAGCGTATCGCCCTGCGCACCGATAATCAGGCTGCCTATGGCTTGCTTACTGATCAGCTTGCTTTGTGGCCCGACGGTCTGCCAGTTACCTTGTAATTCCTGCGGTGCCGGGGTTTTTACTGCCCCTTCATAACTGGTGATTTGCGCACATCCGCTCAGCGCCAATGCGGCCAGTACCATCCACTTTTTCATTATCGATTCCTACACTCGCTTCAATGCCCGGTACGTTATAATTTTTCGCGTAAGTTACGCAAGGAATCTTCATTAAAACCCGGTGGTTCCTGACAATGTTCCCGGCGCGCGTTACACTAGCGCGCAAGATGATCAGCAGGAATTCCGAATGAAAACCCCAGAAGAGTATTACGCACAAGCCCGCACCATGTTTTTTGCTGCGCATGCCGATTTCCAGGCCGCACTGGATGAGTTAACCGAAAGTGATGCGCGTGCGGCTAACCTGTCTTTGCGCCAACTGCGTGAATGGCATGCCGAGCGTATTTACGCGGCGTTCCTGCGCCAAAAGAAACTAGACGGCATGCTGTTCTCTATTCAATTGGCCGAACCCGATAAAGCGGTTGCTGCGGAAGCTATTGAAACTTACTTAAAATCTCATGCAGAAGCACTGGGGATGACGTGGGAAGAGTTCTGCATCAAGAACGAGCTCTAAGCGAAGCGGTACTAAAAAAGCGTCTCAAATACACCTCCAACCACACAAATGAACAAGGAAAAAGTTGTACAACACCGATCAAGTTGTATAACTTATCTCTGACGGCTTAGGTCGTAGATTGTCCTTGAACGAAGGTGCTGTTGCACCGCCTCTGGAGGAGTTGCTGGATTTCCCCTCCAGAGGTAGTATTTTTTCCCCCTACTCTTCGCGCTCAACACCCTTTACCTCAACATAGCTCGCCACCGCCAACAGACGATTAATATGGGTAAGCAGCAGATCCACATCCGACTGCAAAAACTCATGCCCGCTGCGGGAAGCCGTCACAATCGCATCCTGAACGGTATCGCTGATGGTTAAGCTATTATCCTGCTTCGCATGAATCAGCAAGGCCGCGATCAGTAATGATTGCGCTTCAACCTGCGCCACCAGCTCTTTTGCTTCCGTATCCATTTTTGCCATTTTCAGCAAGATATCGATCACCAGTTGCCGCATGTCTACCTCCCAATGAGTCCATTTCCCTGTGTAACGCTGTTGAGTATCAGCGCAAATCCTGTGCACCGCTTGCCAGAAAGAAAAAAATTCCAGCCGACAAGCGTCGATGACTTGCTACTGTTTTTATTTACAGTAATATGACGCACCCTTTTGAAGAATGGAATGCCCTGATGTTTGTGGAACTGATTTACGACAAACGCAACGTGGCCGGTTTGCCAGGCGCACGCGAAATGATTTTGCAGGAGCTGGAGAAGCGCGTGCAACGTGTATTTCCTGAGGTTGAGGTGCGCGTCAAGCCGATGGAGCGTAATGGAATTGATACCGATCTGAGTAAGAACGATAAGGCGACTATTGCACGTATTGTCGAAGAGATGTTCGATGAAGCAGATATGTGGCTGGTGGCCGAATAGGCCACCCGCACGAAGGAAAATTAGCTTTCTTGTTCGCTGTGATTGATGGTGATCTCTAAATCCTGAATCGCCTGCTCAATGTCATCCAGCAGTTTTCCCTGCTTGTTGAGCAGCGTGTCGAAACGTCCCGCGTACTCTTTATCCTTATACTCGCCTGCATCGAAGGCTAACCAGTGGCTGGAAAGCGTCTCGGTGTTGGTCTGTGCGTAGTGACGCATCTCTTTAAGCTGTGAAGTGACATCACGCAGGTAATCGGTTTTGGTTTTAACAGTCTCTGTATCACTCATGGTGTCTTCCTTTTTGCTTAATAAGCCCGTTTAAATAACGTCTGAATGATTAAAGTTAGTAGAAAATATCGAGACTGCCTTAGGAATAATCGGAAGGTTGAATCGGGCGGCCAAATGACCGCCCGTATAGTTACAGATACTTCCGTGCTAACGCTATCAGCTCATCCTTGGCGGCTACCCCCAGTTTCTCCACGCCCTGTTCGACAAAGTTAAATGCCTGCGTGAAGTCTTTTACGCTGGCACTCACATCCTCGCTCACGGCGGAGACAGCGGCTGTACTGGCGGTTGCCGCAGGTGCAGCAACCTCCGGTGCTGGCGCACTGCTCGCAGCGGGCGCCGCGATCTCATTAGCAAAACTCTCCAGCGGTGACACTGTGCTGGCATCCGTGACGGTGGTCGGTTCAATAACAGTTTGGTCGCTCATAACTTTCTCCTTCTTGCTGAATAAAGACCGCAACTGATGAAGACGGGTTGCGATCCGCTCGGTAATACTCATCATGGCCTCCTTAATGCGTTGATTCCGGTGGCGCGTCTTCGGTAACAACCTGCTTAACTTTGTCTGCCGTTTTGTTTGCCGTGCGGTCTGGCAAACCGTCGAGTTTTTTCTGCAGCGCCACCAACTGGCTGGTCAGTTCGGCTACGCGCGCTTCGCGTCGGTCTGAAATGGTTCGGTACTGTTGTCGAATGTCTTCTACCCGTCGATTAGCACTGTTATTGACGAAAACAAACATGATGGTCATCGCCACACATACCAGTGACAGCACCAGCAACAATCCGCCCAACAGCAGCTGACGCCGATGGCCCCTGACTGAAAATTCACTGTTTATCTGCACCATCGCGACTCTCCTCAAGGGTGGTAATCAGTTGATTGATTTGGCTACGGAATTTGTCACTGTGATCCGATTCCGTGGTCGCTAGCAAAATGCCCAGTGCGTTCTTGATGAGCCGCAAATCGGTTTCCAGCGAAGAGATACGCCGGAGATTTTTATCGTGGCGAATACGCAGGTCATCATTCTCCTGGCGCATCAGCGCGTGGCTCTCCTTGAGAAGCATCACCTGCTCTTTGTAGCTGGTGATGATCTCGCCGCCGGCGCGATTGCTGGTGACGATGGCTGCAATACCAGCCATTAAAGGTTTCCAGAACACAGCTGCCGCGCCGCCGCCGAGAAGCAACGCACCGACACTGGTCACCAAACTACTTTCCATGCCTCACCTCTCAACACTGGCAAGGAGTTCGCCCCAGAAGCACGTTGACTACCCTTGCCAGGTGCGCAGTCAACGCCTGAATTTAAGTTTACTTTAATAAATGAATTTAAGTATACTTAAGTAAACCTTCCGGGAGTTGTCAAGATGATGAAAAAAGAATGTGTGGGTGAGCGAATTCGCAGTCGCCGTAAGGCGCTGAAATTGACGCAACAGGCGTTGGCCAGCGGTGTTGGCGTGTCACATGTTGCGGTTTCCCAATGGGAAAAAGAGGAAACCGTGCCGCGCGGCGAGAACCTGCTGCGGCTGGCAGAATGGCTGCAATGCACTGCGGCATGGATCATGGATGGCGAGGGTGAAGTGTTCAGCGCACCGCTGGCGATTAACCATCTCACCCCGCTGCCATTAATCAGTTTGACACAAGCGGCGCAGTGGATGCATGAGCAACGGTTGGCGGTGCAACAGCAGGCCACACGCTTTCTCTACAGCGATATCCTACTCAGCGAACAGTCGCTGGCCGTGATGTTAGAAGATGGTTCCATGCAACCCGACTATCGGCAGGGTGATACGTTGATTTTTGACCCCACCGTCGCACCACAACCCGGTGATGTGGTGCTCGCAGAGGTCAATGGTGTGGCGCAGGTTCGCGTTTTCCGACTGTTATCTCAGCGTCATGACGAACAAATTTTCTCGTTGCGACCGATAAACGAAGATTTTCCGGTGTTGACATCATCGGAGAACAGCATGCAATTGATTGGAACATTGATGGAAATGCGTCGTTATCGCGCCGATCACACCACGCAAAAAACCCGCTAATCAGCGGGCCAAGGTGGAGAAAACTACGGCAAATATTACAAAACGTCGGTCAGATGATCGACGACAACCCTCCCGTGCACATCCTTCTGTGTAATTCGATAACTGACGCAATAAGAGCGGCGGGTACTGAGTTTATCAAACAGCGCGACGCTGCCCTTCTGCTTGCCGTCTGCGCCAACAATGCACCATTCGGTGACATCTTCCTGACCGCGGTTGTGGAGTCTTAACACGCTCTGTTCAACTAAACGATCGCCATCATCAATCTTTAAATAGTCGCGTAACATTATGCTCACCTCTGGTTAACGAGGGCAACGATACGCCTTTTATTTATCCATTCAATCGAATTTATTTATCGATATCACTATTCCAGTGCGCTTCATTAACAATTCGACTTGACGCCAATTTCTGGCCGCTTCGGTTAACCTGTTATTTTAAAAATAGTTTACCTTTCGACGCGGTATCTGTAGACAGACCCCGGGATAAGCCTGTTACTGTGAGGCACACAATAATAAGGTAGTCACAAACCCATATGCTCAGCACCGTCCTTTATCGCAGCCATCTCCACAATCACATTCCCATCAACCGGGTGCAGGAGATGGTGGCCAGAGCTAACGAAAGAAATCAGCTTTGTGGTGTCACCGGAATTTTACTCTTTGATGGGCTGCACTTTTTCCAGTTGCTGGAAGGTCCGGATACGGTGGTAAAGGAGATTTTTCACCGCATCGGCATTGATAGCCGCCACCACAATCTGGTGACCTTAATGCAGGATGTGGCTCCCGCACGCCGCTTTGGCAATGTGGGTATGGAACTGTTCGACCTGCGTGAACACGACAAAGCCGACGCGCTGCAAGCGATTCTGGATAAAACCACTTATCGCTATTCATTGACCTATAAAGATCGCGCGATTCAGTTTTTGCGTACCTTTCTGGAGGCGCGCGACCGGGACCATTATTTTGAGATTCCGGCAGCAAACACCTGGGATTTTGCCACTGACGAAACCAGTGCGACGCTGCCCAGTCACAGCGTTGATACCACGTTGGATTGCCAGTTCGCCTTCCAACCGATTCTTGACCCCTTCTCCCGTCGCATTACCTCTTATGAGGCCTTGATTCGCACACCGACGGGCGGATCGCCGGAAGAGTACTTTGCGGCCTATGATGATGAGGCGATTTACCATGCCGATATCCAGAGCAAGCGCCTTGTCTTTAGCGTGGCGCAAGCCTTAGGTATTGGCGAGCAGCGCATCTCGATTAACCTGCTGCCGATGTCGCTGGTCAAGGTGCCGAATGCGGTTGAGTTTTTACTGGCTGAGATCGCTGCCAATGGCCTAATCCCACAGCAGGTGATTGTTGAAGTGACGGAGAATGAGATCATCTCCCGCACCGATGAGTTTTCCGCCCAAGTCAGAAAACTCAAAGCCGCTGGCATCAGTCTGGCGTTAGACGATTTCGGCTCAGGGTTTGCCGGTCTGTCACTGTTATCCAAATTCCAGCCCGACAAAATCAAGATTGACCGCGAGATCATCAGTGACGTGCACAAAAGTGGGCCGAAGCAGGCCATCGTGCACGCCATTATCAAATGCTGCTCTTCGCTGGAAATTGCGGTGATTGCCGAGGGTGTGGAAAAAGCCGAAGAGTGGATGTGGCTGGAGGCGGCCGGTATCAGCCAGTTCCAGGGATATCTGTTTGCCCGCCCGCTGTTGAATGGTCTTCCGGCGGTGGCCTGGCCCGAAATTAAATAGCGCTGTCCAACAGACAAAAACCGCCTGACGCTGGGCGGTTTTTCATTTAAAGCGGCGTAAAGCCCGGTGGTAATAATCGGTCGCTGATGACTTGATAGTTCATCAGCTTAAAAGAGCTGAGGGTAATCGGCACTGCAACACAGGGACGATACCAGCCAAACTGCCTAATATAACGCCACACCTCTGGCGGGTTATCTTTATCTCTAACCCAGTAATAACCTTCTTTCATCTATGCACGCTTCTTGTCGCTGCCCTTAAGAGCAGGCATTTATCAACGACGGCATACTAACACACAGATGACAGAAATGATCAGTAAGTGGTTGTTTTAATTAGCGCTTCGCTTATTATCAGCATTAAGGCAAATGACAATTCACACCGCGAGCAATGTCTTTCAACCTATACCGCTACACCTGCATATTCATAATATCGGTATAAGCCGACACCAGTTTGTTACGTACCTGAATCCCCATCTGCATTGAGATCGAGGATTTTTGCAGATCGACCATCACATCATTTAACTGAATGCCGGGTTTACCCATTTCGAAATCTTGCGCCTGGGTGCGTGCCGCATTTTGCGTATCACTGATTTTATCCAGCGCCGCTTTCATGGTGGCACCAAAATCCACCTGACTGGTTGACTCGGCCTGCTTGCCGCTGGCCTGCAGCGACGTTAACTGCAGCTGCTGCAACACACCATCAATTGCCTGAATCGACATTGCCTGTACCTCATTGAAGAAGGGTTCACATTTTCACGCTGGAAAAGTTAACACAGTGTCAATAGGACAAAGGCGCTAAATAAACGTAAAAACCACGGCTTATCCAGCCATCGAAGTGACCCGATTCATCAAATAATGCCAGGCATAAGATTGGAAGTTCATTTTATTTGCTTCCCCAAAATAGTTCGCGTTTTAGCAAGGCGGCCAGCTTGTGAATCCCCTGGAGCTTACATTGGTAAGTGACAGGGGTGAGCAAGTGCAGCCAACGCCGCTAAAACGTGAAATATGACGGGGAAATGCAGGGAGTCAGTTTTGTCACAACTAACCCGGTCAATTATGTCAGGCAGGAAACGGTCATGAATGCGAGTGCAGCCGCCACACAAGATACCGCAAAGAAAGGCTTCAGTGACCTTCTCGCCCGTCTGCGCGCAAATCCGCGCATTCCCTTAATTGTTGCCGCCGCTGCCGCTATCGCAGTGGTTTTTGCGTTGGTGCTGTGGGCAAAAGCGCCGGACTATCGCGTCCTTTATAACAACCTCTCTGATGAGGATGGTGGCGCGATTGTCACGCAGTTGACGCAAATGAACATTCCTTACCAGTTCGCTGAGAACGGCGGTGCCTTGATGGTGCCCGCCGATAAAGTGCATGAACTGCGTCTGCGCCTGGCGCAACAGGGGCTGCCGAAAGGCGGCTCCGTTGGCTTTGAGCTGATGGACAAAGAGAAATTCGGCATCAGCCAGTTCAGCGAGCAAATCAACTACCAGCGCGCGCTGGAAGGTGAACTGGCGCGTACCATGGAAACGCTCGGTCCAGTAAAGAGCGCCCGTGTGCATCTGGCCATGCCCAAACCGACCCTGTTCGTGCGCGAGCAGAAAGCCCCTTCTGCCTCCGTCACCCTGAACCTGCAACCGGGTCGCGCATTAGATGAAGGGCAGATTCAGGCTATTCAGCACCTGGTTTCGAGCAGTGTCGCGGGCTTACCGCCAGGCAACGTCACTGTGGTGGATCAGGCAGGTCGTCTGCTGACCCGTTCAGACAGCGAAGGCCGTGACCTGAATGACGCGCAGTTGAAATACGCGTCTGAAGTTGAAGCACGCTATCAGCAACGTATTGAAGCGATCCTGAATCCAATTGTTGGCCAGGGAAATGTGCATGCGCAGGTAACAGCGCAGATTAACTTTGACCGCAGCGAACAAACCGACGAGAAGTACCAGCCGAACGCTAATCCGAACAGCACGGCGATTCGTTCACGTCAGACCAATACCAACCAGCAGAACGGTAGCCCGTATCCAGGCGGCGTACCGGGTGCGCTGTCTAATCAGCCTGCACCGGCCAATACCGCACCGGTTAATAACCCGCAGCAGCAGAACAACGCCAACGGCCAGAATGCCAATGGTCAGAACAACGCGGCGAACAACGGCACCACCACCAGCACCGCACAGAGCAGCGGCCCAAGCAGTTCAAGCCGTAACGATACCGTGAACTATGAGCTGGACCGCACCATCCGCCATACCAAAGTGAACGTGGGTGACGTGCAGCGTCTGTCGGTCGCGGTGGTGGTCAACTATCGCGATGACGGTAAAGGCAAAGCGGTTGCGCTGAACGACCAACAGATCAAACAGATTGAAGATCTGACACGTGAAGCGATGGGCTATTCGCAGAACCGTGGCGACAGCGTGAATGTGGTGAACTCGCAGTTCAACACCACTGAGCCAACTGGCGGTGACCTGCCGTTCTGGCAGACGCAGGCCTTCTTCGACATGTTGATGAGCGGCGGTCGCTGGCTGCTGGTGGCGTTGGTTGCCTTCATCCTGTATCGCAAACTGGTTCGTCCACAGCTGATGCGTAAGAAAGAGCAGGAGAAAGCCGCCGCCGAAGCGCTGGCAGCCCGTGCTGCAGCCATGGAAGAAGAAGCCTTCAGCGTGCAGCTCAGCAAAGACGAGCTGGAACAAGAACGTAAGTCGAATAACCGCATGAGCGCCGAGGTGATGAGCCAGCGCATCCGCGATATGTCTGAGAACGATCCGCGCGTCGTGGCGCTGGTTATCCGTGAATGGATGGGTAATGAACTATGAGTCTGACCGGTACAGAAAAAAGCGCCATCCTGATGATGACCATTGGCGAAGAGCGCGCGGCGGAGGTGTTCAAACACCTCAACCAGCGTGAAGTTCAGCATCTCAGTTCGGCGATGGCCAACATGAAGCAGGTCTCGCATAAGCAGCTGACTGAAGTGCTGCGTCAGTTCGAAGCCGATGCCGAACAGTTTGCCGCGCTCAGTCTCAACTCCAATGAGTACCTGCGCTCCGTGCTGGTTAAAGCCTTGGGCGAAGAGCGTGCCTCTAGCCTGCTGGAAGATATTCTCGAGAAAAACGAGACCACCAGCGGGATGGAAACGCTCAACTTTATGGAACCGCAAGCGGCCGCCGACCTTATTCGCGACGAGCATCCGCAGATCATCGCCACCATCCTTGTCCACCTCAAACGGGGTCAGGCGGCAGACATCCTGGCGCTGTTCGACGAGCGTCTGCGTCACGATGTGATGTTGCGTATCGCCACCTTTGGCGGTGTCCAGCCAGCGGCGCTGGCAGAACTGACCGAAGTGCTCAACGGTCTGCTGGATGGTACCAACCTCAAGCGCGCGAAGATGGGCGGCGTGAGAACCGCAGCCGAAATTATCAACCTGATGAAAACTCAGCAGGAAGAAGCGGTTATCGAAGCGGTTCGCGACTTCGATGGCGAGCTGGCACAGAAAATCATCGACGAGATGTTCCTGTTCGAAAACCTGGTGGAAGTGGACGACCGCAGCATCCAGCGTTTGCTGCAGGAAGTGGAGTCCGAGCAGTTGCTGATCGCCCTGAAAGGTGCAGAGCAGCCACTGCGCGAGAAATTCCTCAAAAACATGTCGGCACGTGCGGCCGATATCCTGCGCGACGATCTGGCCAACCGTGGCCCGGTACGTATGTCGGCGGTGGAAAACGAACAGAAAGCGATTCTGCTGGTGGTACGCCGCCTGGCCGAATCTGGCGAGATGGTAATTGGTGGTGGCGAGGAAACCTATGTCTGATGCCTTTTCCGCCCGTGCGTGGCAGCGCTGGCAGCCTGATGATTTAGGCAGCGCATTCAAAGTCGAAGTCGAACCGCAGCTGGAAATGCCCGCTGAAGAGTTTGAAGTCAGTGCTGAAGTTGAGCAACAGCAAATGCTGGAGCGCATGCAGCAGCAGATGCGCAAAGACGCGCAGACACAGGGCTACAGCGAAGGCTATCAAAAAGGGTTTGCCGAGTCGCAGCAGAACGGTTATGACGCCGGTTTCCAGCAAGGTCTGGCCGATGCCCAACAGCAGCAAGCGCCTTTGCAGGCGCGTATGCAGCAGTTAGTCAGCGAGTTCCATCACACGCTGGAAGCGCTCGACAGCGTGATTGCCTCGCGCCTGATGCAGCTGGCGCTGGAAGCGGCACGTACCGTAATTGGTCAGGCCACCCAGGTGGACGGCACCGCCCTGCTGCGTCAGATACAGCAATTGATTCAACAAGAACCGATGTTCAGTGGCAAACCGCAGCTGCGCGTGCACCCGGATGATTTGCAACGCATTGAACAAACGTTAGGCCCGACGCTGGATCTGCACGGCTGGAAATTACTGGCTGACAATTCCCTGCATCCTGGCGGCTGTAAACTCAGTGCCGAAGACGGCGATCTCGATGCCAGCGTGGCCACGCGTTGGCAAGAACTGTGCCGCCTGGCTGCGCCGGGGACATTCTAATGACTTCGTCGCGCCTTTCTCGCTGGCTCGGGGCACTCGATGCCTTCGAGGATCGCATTTCGCAAGTGCAGACGGTGCGTCGTTACGGTCGTCTGACCCGTGCCACCGGCTTAGTGCTTGAAGCCACCGGGCTGCAACTGCCCCTCGGTGCCACCTGCATTATTGAACGTCACGACGGTAACACTATCTCTGAAGTCGAGAGTGAAGTGGTGGGTTTTAACGGTCAGAAATTGCTGATGATGCCGCTGGAAGAAGTGGATGGCATCTTGCCAGGCGCACGCGTATATGCACGTGTTAACGGCGAAAGCGGACACAGTGGCAAACAGTTGATGCTTGGTCCAGAACTGTTAGGACGCGTGCTGGATGGCAGTGGCAAGCCGCTCGATGGCTTACCCGCGCCGGATACCGGCTATCGCGCTCCGCTGATCACCGCCCCTTTCAACCCATTACAACGCACGCCCATCGAAGATGTCCTCGACACCGGCGTGCGCGCGATTAACGCCCTGCTGACCGTCGGTCGTGGTCAGCGTATGGGCCTGTTTGCCGGTTCCGGCGTCGGTAAATCGGTGCTGCTGGGCATGATGGCACGTTACACCAAAGCCGATGTGATTGTGGTAGGCCTGATCGGTGAGCGTGGTCGTGAAGTTAAAGAGTTTATTGAGAATATCCTCGGTGCGGAAGGTCGTGCACGCTCGGTGGTGATCGCCGCGCCTGCGGACGTTTCGCCGTTGCTGCGTATGCAGGGGGCCGCCTACGCCACGCGTATCGCAGAAGATTTTCGCGATCGCGGCCAGCACGTCTTGTTGATCATGGACTCCCTCACCCGCTACGCCATGGCACAGCGTGAAATCGCCCTCGCCATCGGTGAGCCGCCCGCCACCAAAGGCTATCCACCTTCGGTATTTGCGAAGCTTCCGGCGCTGGTCGAACGTGCGGGTAATGGCACCCACGGCGGCGGTTCGATTACCGCCTTCTATACCGTACTGACCGAAGGCGACGATCAGCAAGACCCGATTGCCGACTCTGCTCGCGCCATTCTTGACGGCCACATTGTGCTGTCGCGCCGTCTGGCGGAAGCCGGTCACTATCCGGCAATTGATATAGAAGCTTCCATCAGCCGTGCAATGACCGCGCTGATTGATGAGACCCATTACGCGCGCGTGCGCCAGTTCAAACAGTTGCTCTCCAGTTTCCAGCGTAACCGCGATCTGGTGAGCGTCGGCGCATATGCCGCAGGCAGCGATCCGATGCTGGATAAAGCCATCAAACTTTACCCTGAAATGGAAGCGTTTCTGCAACAAGGTATTTTCGAGCGCAGCGACTACGACGACGCCACGCTGCATCTGCAAGCCATGTTCGGTTAGCGCCCGCTCAAACGAGGTAAGCCATGAAAACTGCCAATGCTATCGATAAGCTGCGCGACATTGCGGAGCAGGATCTGGAACAGGCCGTGATTCATTTGGGCGATATGCGCCGTGGCGTACAGCAGGCAGATGAACAACTTAGCATGCTGCTCGACTATCAGGACGAGTATCGCAACAAACTCAACGCCGATATGTCGGGTGGCATCGCCAGCACCCGCTGGACCAATTACCACCAGTTTATTCAGACGCTGGAAAAAGCGATTGAACAGCATCGGCAGCAGCTTAACCAGTGGAATCAGCGCCTTGATCAGGCATTAAGCAACTGGCGAGAAAAACATAAGCGACTGAATGCTTATCAAACGCTGATCACCCGCGCGGCTGAAAAAGCATTACAACAAGAAAACCGTCTCGATCAGAAACGGATGGATGAATTTGCCCAACGGGCCGCAATGAGGAGAGGGGAATGATTACGCTGCCAACTGTGGTTACGCAAACCTCTAATTTGGGAAACGCAGAAAGTTCAGTTTCAACGGACACTCTGCAAAACAGTGACGCCCTGCCACAAGGGTTTGTCACCGAACTGGGTAACCGCTTATTAACACTGGCTAAGCAACAAGGTGTTAACACGCAATCGACTGATATAGCAGCAGAAGTCGATGAAAAAGACGTCACCAAAGCGTCATTAAGCGCATTATTACAGGCACTGGACAAACCAGAAGCGTTAAACGCACTTTTACAGCCGGAAAACACTAAAGCCGCGCTGAAATCAGCCGATGATAAAGACAAGACTGAAGCAAGTTCGTTAAGTGCCAGCGACTTACAGAATGTGCAGGCGTTATTTGCCATGTTACCGGCAGCAGTGGAAGACCGCAGCAGCCAAAGCGCGATCAGGGCCAGCACTGATAAGACATCAGCAGATGCAGGGTCTACGCTAAACAGTGCATTGTTAAGTCGGACGCTACAAAGTGCACTAAAGGATGAGCCCGCTTCAACAGACAGCTGCGCGCCAAAGAAATCCAGCACGGTGCTGAGTGAATTGAAGAGTGATGCCAGCGCGGCGCAGACCAGTAACAGCGCCTCTGCCGCCAGCACCACGGCCAGTGCCAGCAACGCAACGCTGACACTGGACGAGAGTTTTAAGCAAGTACTCAGTGCCCTGAGTAAACCGGAAGAACGCCGTGACAGTCAAAGCGGCAGTGATACGGTGACAGCATTAACCAGCGCCCCGGTCAGCAGCAGTAGCACACTGACCAACAGCACGGCGACGACCAGTACCACCCCGTCGACGCCGATGCTCAATGCCCAACTCGGCAGCAACGAGTGGCAGCAGGCACTTAGCCAGCAAATTGTGATGTTTAGTCGTAACGGTCAGCAAAATGCCGAACTGCGCTTACATCCGGAAGATCTGGGTGCTATTCAGATCAACCTGACCCTTGATAAGGATCAGGCACAGTTAAGTATGGTTTCCAGCCACAGCCAAGTGAGGGCCGCGCTGGAAGCGGCTCTCCCTCAGCTGCGAAATGCGCTGGCGGAGAGCGGAATAAACCTGGGACAGAGTAACGTCAGCAGCGACGCCTTCGCACAGAGCCAGAATTATCAGGGCCAGCAGGAAGGTCGTCGTGATGGCCAGCACGGCAGCTTTACCCTCTCCCAGGACAGTGAAAACGAGATAACGCCTATTGCCGTCCCGGCAGCCCTTCAGGCGCGCGCGACCGGCAACGGCGCTGTCGATATCTTTGCCTGACAGCGGCTAAACGCTGAAGGTAAGCGTAAAACCCGCGTCTTTTCTTCCCATTGTTTGACTTAAGACGCGGGATAATCTGTCCAGGTGAGCCGAAAGGCTTGCCCATAATTCACAGGAAGTAACTGCAAACATGTCTGATAACGCGAAAGCTAAAGGCCGCAAACGTTCAATACTAATACCGGTGTTACTGATTGTAACGCTGGCCGCTTGCAGCGTGGCAGGCTATGCAGTCTGGCGAATGATGAATAAACACGGGGATGACAAACCGGAAGCGGCGAAAGTAGAGCCACCGGCCGCCCCTGTCTTTTTTGCAATGGATACGTTTACGGTTAACCTGGTCAATCCTGACAACGATCCCGACCGTGTATTGTACGTGGGCTTTACCCTGCGTTTGCCGGATGAGGATACCCGTCGTCGGTTGAATGATTACCTGCCTGAAGTGCGCAGCCGTTTGCTGTTATTGCTCTCGCGTCAAAATGCCGCGCAGCTTGCAACTGAACAAGGCAAACAGGCCCTGGTTGAGCAGATCAAACAGGTATTAGCGCCACCGCTGGTAAAAACTCAACCGCCGCAAGTCGTCAGTGATGTGCTGTTTACCGCCTTCATTTTGAGGTGATTTAATGGGCGATAGCATTCTCTCCCAGGCTGAGATTGACGCGCTGCTTAATGGCGACAGTGACAGCGCGGAAGTAGAGAACAGTTCCAAAGGGACCGAGGGTGATATCCGTCCCTATGATCCCAATACCCAGCGTCGTGTGGTGCGCGAGCGCCTGCAGGCGCTGGAAATCATTAACGAGCGTTTTGCCCGTCATTTTCGTATGGCGCTGTTCAACTTACTGCGCCGTAGCCCGGATATCAGTGTCGGTGCGATCAAGATTCAGCCATACCATGAGTTCGCCCGTAATCTGCCGGTGCCAACCAACCTGAACCTGATCCATCTGAAACCGTTGCGCGGTACCGCGCTGGTAGTGTTCTCACCGAGTCTGGTATTCATCGCCGTGGATAACCTGTTCGGCGGTGATGGCCGTTTCCCGACCAAAGTGGAAGGCCGTGAATTTACCCATACCGAGCAGCGTGTTATCCGTCGCATGTTAAAACTGGCGCTGGATGGTTACAGCGATGCGTGGAAAGCGATTTATCCGTTAGACGTTGAATATGTGCGTTCTGAAATGCAGGTGAAGTTCACCAACATCACCACTTCACCGAACGACATCGTGGTCAACACGCCGTTCCAGGTCGAAATTGGTAACCTGGTAGGTGAATTTAATATCTGTATTCCGTTTTCCATGATTGAGCCGCTGCGCGAGCTGCTGGTCAATCCACCATTAGAAAACTCGCGCCAGGAAGATACCCATTGGCGCGACAATCTGGTGAAACAGGTACAGCACTCAGAGCTGGAGCTGATTGCCCACTTCGCTGAGACATCGCTGCGCCTGTCACGCATTTTGCAACTGAAACCTGGTGACGTCCTGCCCATTGAGAAGCCGGACCGCATCATCGCACACGTGGATGGCGTACCGGTACTGACCAGCCAATACGGCACCATGAACGGTCAGTACGCGCTGCGTGTAGAACATCTGATTAACCCGATTTTGAATTCGCTGAACGAGGAACAGCCCGATGAGTGACAGCAAAAAACCGTCCGATGATATTTCTGCGGACGACCTGTGGGCTGAAGCAATGAACGAACAGGCTACCACCAGCGCCCCGGACCCAACGGAGAACGTGTTCAAGTCTTTCGACAGCAACGGTGCCAGTGGCTCGCTGCAGGATATCGATTTGATCATGGATATCCCGGTCAAACTCACGGTAGAACTGGGCCGCACTAAGATGACCATCAAAGAGCTGCTGCGTCTGACGCAGGGTTCCGTGGTGGCACTGGATGGTCTGGCAGGTGAGCCGCTGGATATTCTGATCAACGGTTATCTGATTGCCCAGGGTGAAGTGGTGGTAGTGAACGACAAATATGGCGTGCGTATCACCGATATCATCACCCCTTCCGAACGTATGCGTCGTCTGAGCCGTTAAGCATGTTGAAGAACGCGCAAATCGGCCAGCCTGTCCACAGCCAGCCGGTGGTCTCTACCGGTTCGGTGATTGGACAAGTCAGCAGCGTACTGGCGGTGATTGTCCTGCTGATCCTGGCCTGCGGTTGGTTAGCTAAACGCCTTGGTTTTGCGCCTAAGACCGTCAACACTCAGGCGCTGAAAATCAGCGCCAGTGTGCAGGTTGGCCGTCAGGAACGCGTGGTGATTGTGGACACGGCCGACGCGCGTTTGGTGCTGGGTGTGACCGCTCAGCAAATTACCCATCTGCACTCATTGCCACCTGTGCCGCCAGAGGAGTTGGCCAGCAACAGCGTTGCACCGCAGGATTTTCGTCAGCTGTTTCAGAACCTGGTTAAACGTCCCGGAAAACCCCAATGATGCGTCGATTGCTTCCCCTTCTGCCGCTGCTGTTGCTGGCACCGGTTGCCCATGCGCAACTGCCAGGTTTAGTGAGCCAACCGCTAGCCAACGGCGGTCAGAGCTGGTCGTTGCCGGTACAAACACTGGTCTTCATCACCTCGCTGACTTTTATCCCAGCCGTGCTGCTGATGATGACCAGTTTTACGCGCATCATTATTGTTTTCGGCCTGCTGCGTAATGCTTTAGGCACCCCATCAGCGCCGCCAAACCAGGTGCTGCTCGGCCTCGCGCTGTTTTTAACCTTCTTTATTATGGCGCCGACCTTCGACAAGATTTATTCCGACGCCTATTTGCCGTTCAGTCAGGACAAAATCAGCATGGACGTGGCGATAGATAAAGGCGCGCAACCGCTGCGCGAATTTATGCTGCGTCAGACGCGTGAAGCAGATTTAGCCCTGTTTGCCCGCCTCGCGAATACCGCCCCGATTGAAGGGCCAGAAGCGGTACCGATGCGCATTTTGCTGCCGGCTTATGTTACCAGTGAACTGAAAACCGCTTTCCAGATTGGTTTCACGGTGTTTATTCCTTTCCTGATTATCGACCTGGTGGTCGCCAGCGTGTTAATGGCGCTCGGGATGATGATGGTGCCACCGGCGACGATTTCCCTGCCGTTCAAGCTGATGCTGTTTGTGCTGGTCGATGGCTGGCAGCTTTTGGTCGGTTCCCTTGCACAAAGTTTCTACTCGTAGGAGCGCAGCATGACCCCTGAATCGGTAATGCAAATTGGCCAGGAAGCGATGCGAATCGCGTTGATGCTCGCCGCGCCTCTGTTGCTGGCGGCGCTGGTCAGCGGCTTGATCATCAGTTTGTTGCAGGCGGCGACGCAGGTGAACGAACAGACACTCTCCTTTATCCCGAAAATCCTTGCCGTTGCCGCTACAGCAGTGATCGCCGGTCCGTGGATGCTCAATCTGGTACTGGATTACATGCGTAATCTGTTCACCAACCTGCCGTATATCATTGGCTAATGATTAATCTCGACAGCAGCCAACTGATCCATTGGGTCGCGCAATTTTTCTGGCCGATGGTACGTCTGTTGGCGCTGTTCGCCAGTGCGCCGGTGCTGAGCGAAAAGTCGATTCCTAAACGGGTTAAAATTGGCCTCGCGGTGCTGACCACCTGGATTGTTATTCCGGTGCTGCCGCCCGTTGAAGTCACCCTCTTCACCCCTGCCGGGTTTTGGATTCTGCTACAACAGCTGCTGATTGGTGTCGGTATTGGCCTGACCATGCAACTGGCGTTTGCCGCGGTGCGCATGGCCGGTGAAGTGGTGGGTTTGCAGATGGGTTTATCTTTCGCGACCTTCTTCGATCCTGGCAGCCGCTTGAACATGCCGGTACTGGCACGTTTTCTCGATATGCTGGCGATGCTGCTGTTTTTAACTTTCAACGGACATCTGTGGCTGATTTCCCTGTTGGTTGACAGTTTTCATACCCTGCCGATTAACGATCAACCTCTCAACGCCAATGCATTTATGGCGCTGGTGAAGTCCGCCGGGTTAATTTTCCTTAACGGCATGATGTTAGCGCTGCCCTTAATAGTTCTGTTGCTCACGCTAAACATGGCACTAGGTTTGTTAAACCGTGTTTCACCACAGCTGTCGGTTTTCGCCATTGGCTTCCCAATTACCTTAACGGTGGGGATCCTTAGCCTGGGTATGATGATGCCGCTGCTCGCCCCCTTCTGCGAACATCTTTTCGGCGAAGTCTTTGATTTACTCGCGCAGTTTGTGTCAGAACTCTCCCGCCCGCGCTAATTAAGGATTCTGTAGCGAATCTTATGCGATAGTTAAGTATTCAAAATCAATCTGTGCATTTTTCGAACCATATTTCTCAGAAATCAACTGAGGTTATTCTGATAAATGCGCATTTCAGGTGAAAATTATTCTTATTAAACCGCGCTTCGCGTATTTTAGTCAGACGATTCCTAAGGTGGAAAACCTTGTGAATTGGTTGAAAAAATGCTCAAAGGGCTGTTTTTAAACAAAAAAAATTTTACAGCGATTTTTCTTGTCTAAATCCCTTTTTTACGGCATTGTCAACACTCGCTGAAACGTCACACTTTCGCGATTCAAATGTTTTTAAGAATTGTCCTATCAGATTTGTCTGTGACTTGCGCGATAGTGACAGGGCTCTCAAAAACAGAGCGAATTACACACTTAATGCAAACTCCCGGCGATTCCCACTGTCGCGGGGACAAGAGTGACGTTGAAGTAACACAAAAAACTTCGCAGAAGGGTTCAGGGAAGAGTCATGATGGCGCACGGATACATTTCGCCAGTCTGCCGAGCAGAATAAAAAAGTGTCTTTGGAAATCTCTCTCGTACCGCAAACGCGTATTCATCGTTGATTTAAACGGATAACAAATTGGTGAGGGTCGCTATAATGCCAACGATTATTATGGATTCATGTAACTACACACGCCTGGGATTATCAGACTATATGTCGGCCAAAGGAGTTAAAAAGAAAAACATTACTCCGGTCTCTGATATCGAACAATTGCAACAAAGATGTGAACAATTAAAACCAGGTGTCGTGTTTATTAACGAAGAATGCTTCATTCACGAATCCGATTCCAGCGATCGTATTCGTGCCATTATTATGCAGCATCCTGATACGCTATTCTTTATTTTCATGGCCATCTCGAATATCCATTTTGAGGAATACCTCTACGTTCGTAAGAACCTGATTATTACGTCAAAATCGATAAAAACATCGACTCTGGATTCATTGTTAGGCACATACCTGCAAAAGAAACTCAGCGTTGCGCCGCGTATTTCCGCCGGTCTCGATATTCACCCACTGACATTAAGTCAGACTGAATCGAACATGCTGAAAATGTGGATGTCAGGACATGACACCATTCAAATTTCAGATAAGATGCAAATTAAAGCCAAAACGGTATCGTCACATAAAGGTAATATTAAACGCAAAATTAAGACACATAATAAACAGGTTATTTATCATGTGGTGCGTCTTACCGATAATGTGACCTCCGGGATTTATGTCAACGTACGATAGTCCCTAAGGGTTAATATCCGTAGCAGACAGAGGGCCAATCCGCCGATTGGCCCTCTGTCGTTTTGCTGGGTTTTGCGAGCCAGATCCCACTTCCCCGTCTAAGCCTTTGCCGTTTATTGCCGATGCTAGTTCTCAGAACACCTACCCAAAATGAGAGCAAGGATATGAAAACAGCATCGATTGATGAGCAATATAAGCTCAGCATCTGGCAGAACCTGCGCCTGATGCCTCTTTTCAGCATGATCTTTGGTGGCATTCTGCTACTTTTCGCCCTGTGTATCGGCCTCGCCAGCTACTTTCTTATTCAGAGTAATAATTCCCTCAATGATGCCACCGATGAAATTCAAATTCGGATGGGCATTTCTAATAGCTCAAACCACCTGCGAACCGCACGTTTAAATGTTCTGCAATCCGGTGCGGCTGCGCGTATTGGTGAGATGGATGGCTATCGTGCCGATCTGGCGCGAACAGAAACACGCATCAAGCAGGCGCGCGAAGGGTTCAAAACTTATATGGATCGCAAGTCCAAGACGCCAGAGGATTTGGCACTGGACGCACCACTGACCGCCAGTTTTAACGACTATATCGATAAGGGGCTGAAGCCGATGATTGAATCGGCTAAGCAAGGCAGCTTTGAGGGGATCGTCGCGCAAGAGACCGATGTCACCCGTAAGCTGGATGATGCCTACAACGCCGTGTTGCTGAAAGCCATCAAGATCCGTACTGACCGCGCGGAAGCGATTAATGCCGAAGCAGCGCACCAGTCACGCGTAGGCTTTATTGCTATGGCCATCGCGTTTGCCGCCGCGCTGGTTCTGGTGCTTCTGACCTTTGTTTTCCTGCGTCGTGTCGTGATCAACCCGCTTAAGCAGTCTGTAGAACGTATTGGTCGTATTGCCCAAGGCGATTTAACCGCGCCAGAGCAGCCCTATGGCCGCAGTGAAATTGGTAGCCTGCTGCACAATCTGCAACTGATGCAGGCGGCGCTGGTTCGTACCGTAGGGACCGTACGTGAAGGCGCCGTGGCGATTTATCAGGGGTCGAGTGAGATCTCTGCAGGCAATACCGACTTGTCATCACGCACCGAGGAACAAGCTTCCGCGTTGGAGCAGACGGCGGCCAGCATGGAGCAGCTTACCGCAACCGTGAAGCAGAACGCCGAGAACGCGCATCATGCCAGCCAGCTGGCAGCGGACGCTTCAGGGAAAGCGCGCAGCGGTGGGGAGTTGGTGAATGGTGTAGTGAAAACCATGAACAATATCTCTGGCAGTTCGAAGAAGATCGCTGAAATCACCAATGTGATTAATAGCATCGCCTTCCAGACCAATATTCTGGCGCTGAATGCCGCCGTTGAAGCCGCACGCGCCGGCGAACAAGGCCGTGGCTTTGCCGTGGTGGCGAGTGAAGTACGTAATCTGGCACAACGCAGTGCGCAGGCAGCCAAAGAGATTGAATCCCTGATTGCGGAGTCGGTAGATCTGATTACCAACGGTTCTCATCAAGTGGGTGAAGCAGGTTCAACGATGAGTGAGATTGTCGAAGCGGTGCGTCGCGTGACCGATATTATGTCGGAAATTGCTGCCGCATCTGATGAGCAGAGCCGTGGTATTCAGCAGGTGAGCCTGGCGGTTACCGAGATGGATAACGTGACACAGCAGAATGCCTCGTTGGTTGAAGAAGCCTCTTCAGCGGCGGCATCGCTGGAAGACCAGGCAGGTCGTCTGACCCAGGCCGTCGCCGCATTCCGTTTAAACGATGCGCCAGCCTCACGGATGGTCGCTCCTTCAGCTCCGGCATTAAAAGCCCCAACGCTGGCACCGCGCCCGGCACTGGCTGCACCGAACAGCAATGATAATTGGGAAACGTTTTAAATGATGCGGGACGCCACGCTTGCCCGTTAAGCGTCTTTCGGTCGCCATGAATGGCACACCTACGATGATCGTGTGTGATTATCGTAGGGTGCGCATTCATGCGCACTGGCATTTGGTTAGGTGATCAGCAGTACATCACGCTCCTTCGTAAGGCTCGACAAACACGCCTTCGGCATGGTCGCTCTCATTGAAGAACCAAATCCCCAGCGGATAATCCTCTAACGCCACCAGATACATCACGCCTTCATTAAAGCCTTCCACCGCCAACACTGTGCCGACACGACGTGGGCCGCCATCGGTTTTTACCGTTACCCGGTCATTGACCTTCATTTACTGCTCTCCTGAAATTGTCCTGCACACAGTGTAACGGAAGAAAAAGCCCGCTGCCTGATCGCGATCAGCGTCGTGCGATAACCCACACCGCATGCACGATGCCGGGAATATATCCGCACAGCGTCAGCAAAATATTCAGCCAGAAAGCACCGCCGAAACCCACTTGCAGAAACACCCCCAGCGGCGGCAACAAAATCGCAATCACAATTCGAATAAAATCCATACTAACTCCCTGATAATGAAAAATAATCGTTCAAGATTAAGCATAGACACTGATAACAGAAATGGGGTTTGACTCGGGTAAAGATCTGTCAAAACCTGACTTTTCACTTTCTTAACGTTTAGCAGAGAGACTTCTGACGCGGCCTGCTCGTACACTTCTCGGTACTGCACCAACCCCAAAGGCGCAGTCAACCTAAAAGTAACAAGGATTTTTGCCCGCGCAGCGCGGGCTTTTTTTTTGCCCGAAATCCGCCCTTCCCGCTCATGCACCTGCGTTGTCTATACTTAACCTGAATCTCATCGCCTCTGGGAGGCCCACTATGACGACCGCGAAAGAGTACAGCGACAACGTGCAGCGTGAAGTGAATATCGATGTAGAAGCATTGCTGGGAGCGATTCAGAAGAAAACCTCAGGCGAGGTTAAAGAGTTCATGGAAGCGGAACATGCGCATCGTGTGAAAGTGAATGGTGAAGCCTACGACTCCTACACCGAACTGGCAGAAGCCTTCGAACTCGACATCCGCGACTTCTCCATCACCGAAGTGAATCGTTGAAATCGATTTCAAAAAAATACCCGGCGGGGGCGCCGGGTAAAGTTAATCAGTAAATTCGTTACACCAGGGAATTCTTAACACCCGATTGAGGTTACGCTTTAGTCAACACAAGACAAGTCCCAATTTTGCGTGTAAATCGAACAAAAATGCATTAGCTTCCCCGTATGTTACCGAAAACACTCTGTGCTCACTGTGTTTTTCACGTGCACAAATCACGCACAAACCGCGTAGCACGCATGACGATTTAAGATTTATCCTGGAACTTACCCGCGAAAAAGTGTGATCCCGATTACGCTATTATACTGATTGCTCTCTGCTTTATGGATGCGCCTGGCGTAAGGAGTGTAACGATGCTCAGACTCGATTCGTCCTTAATGATAGTGACCGACCTCGATGGCTCGCTGCTGGACCATCATGATTACAACTGGGATGCCGCCAGTGAGTGGCTGACACGCCTGAAACAACATGCCATCCCCGTGGTGATTTGTTCCAGTAAAACGGCGGCTGAAATTATTCCTTTGCAAAAACGCCTCGGTCTCAGCGGCTCCCCTTTTATCGCCGAAAATGGTGCACGCATTGCGCTCAATGGCGAACCGCGCCTCGCGGATGAACCGGGCGAACCCTATCTGCAGTTGTGCCAGACGCTGCGTAAACTACAATCCGACTTCCGCTTCACCGGCTTTCATGATTTCAGCGATGCCGAAGTCGCTCGCTTTACCGGTTTGACACTCACCGAAGCCAGCCAAAGTCGGCTGCGTGATGCCTCAGAAGTGGTGCTGTGGCGGGATGATGGCGATAAGTTAGATGACTTTCGCGCCGCATTGGCGGAACACCACTTAGCGCTGACCCAAGGGGGACGATTCTGGCATGTGATGCCAGCCGGCAGTGGCAAAGGCGTGGCACTCACCCAATTGCAGCAGCATCTGGCACAACAGGAAGCACGTACACGCATCACCATCGGTTTAGGCGATGGCCCTAACGATGTACCGATGCTGGATCAGGTTGATTATGCCGTGGTGATCAAAGGCTTCAGCAAGACCCCGGTAAGACTCCAGCGCGAAGATCATCAACACGTTTATCACACCGCGCATGTCGGCCCAATGGGCTGGCGTGAAGGGCTGGATTACTTTCTGGCACAACCCGATTAACCGCCTGACCTAAGGATGAGACGATGAGTGATTTTTACCAAAATGGTGTCATTACTAACTTTCATAATCTCACCCACCGCAGCGTTGAATCGCTGGAAAAGGAGATGGTGCGTTTTGCCCGTAAACGCAAAATGGGGCTGATTTTACCTTCACTGTTTTCCGAGTTAGAAGGCCCGGCACTGGATAATATCGTCAGCGAACTGGCCAAAGTGCCCTATCTGGACGAAATCGTCATTGGTTTGGATCGTGCCGATCGTGAGCAGTTTCTCTTTGCCCGCGAGTTCTTTTCTCGGTTGCCGCAACGGCATCGCATCTTATGGAATGACGGCCCGCGCCTCAAAGCGCTGGACGCGGAACTGGATAAAGAAGGGTTATCTCCCAGCCAGCCGGGCAAAGGGCGTAACGTGTGGTTCTGCACTGGCTACACGCTGGCCTCCGATCGTACGCAGTGCGTAGCGCTGCACGATTGCGATATCGTCACCTATGAACGCGGCATGCTCGCCCGCCTGCTCTATCCGCTTGCCAACCCCGCTTTCCAGTATGAGTTTTGCAAAGGGTTTTATGCGCGCGTGGCAGATGGAAAACTCAATGGCCGCGTCGGCCGCCTGCTGGTCGGCCCGCTGTTGCGATCGCTGCAAAAGGTGTATGGCCATTCCGAATACCTGGATTACCTCACCAGCTTCCGCTATCCGCTTTCCGGCGAATTTGCTATGCGCACTCACGTGCTGAATGGCATAAAAATACCCGGTGACTGGGGGCTGGAGATTGGCGTGTTATCGGAGATCTACCGCAACTACACCACGCGTCAGACCTGTCAGGTGGAGATTGCGGATAACTACGATCATAAGCATCAACCGCTGTCCGAAGAGGATGGCACCGGCGGGTTAAAACGGATGAGCAATGACATTGTGCAATCGCTGCTGCGCAAGCTCGCGACAATGGGCGTGCCACTGACCAGTGACTCTTTCCGCGTGCTCAAAGCCACCTACTACCGCAACGCGCTGGACATGATGGAGATTTATAACCACGAAGCGACGATGAATGGCCTCAAGTTTGATCAACACATCGAAGAAGCCGCCGTTGAAATGTTCACTCAGGCCATCCTTGATGCTGGACAGTCTTTTATCGAACGTCCTAACGAGAAGCCATTTATCCCCAGCTGGAGTCGGGTGCAATCCGCGTTTCCAGACATCCTGCAACGTATCTATCAGGCGGTGGAAGAGGACAACGACGGCAAAGTCTAACCTTCCGCGCACACGCGATTACGACCGCTGGTTTTAGCCTGATACAGGCGACGATCGGCGGTCGCTTGCAGGCTCTCTGCGTGGTAATCGCCCTGCTCTTCACTGCCCGTAACCCCTGCTGACAGCGTGATGTTAAAGGTTGTCGTGCTATTAACTAAAATCGTTTTCGCCGCTAACCGTGTGCGAATACGCTCTGCCACCGCGCTGGCATCCTCCAGTGTGGTTTCCGGCAGCACGATACAGAACTCCTCACCGCCAATGCGCCCGGCAATGTCATATTTGCGCAGTGTATGGCTGATCACGCCCGCCACACGAATTAGTGCCTGGTCACCCGCCGCATGACCCCAGGTATCATTGACGTTTTTGAAATGGTCGACATCCAGCTGTATCACCGCCATGGGTGTTTGCTGCTGTTTGTTGTGTGCCGCCAGCGCCACAAACTGCTCGAAGAAGGCATTGCGATTGAGTAGACGTGTCATGCCATCATAATTGGCGCGCCAGGTCAGTTTGGAGGAGAGATCGTCCATGCGCCGCACCAGACGGAAGATCACGCGGTGAGAAACCACCAACAGCAGAACAAACAGCAGCCACATTGCCAGCAGGAAAATCGCGACACGCCCTAATGGTTGGGCCATGCCTTGCCTTAAGCTTTGAATATTGACCATCCACGCATCAACATTGGTCAGTTTGCTCCAGCTGACAAATTGCGTTCCCAGCCGCATGATGCCAGCTGGGTGTTCGCGCATTTTCTGCTCCAGACGCGCTTGCTGCTCGGGGGTGAGTGCTTGATCGTGACGTCCTGAGAGCCGGGTTATTTCATGCATGCCACGGTCAACAATCAGCAATTTTCCCTGTAAATAACTCTGCCTCGCTTTGCTGAGCAAGGCATGGATACGTTGCTGAGTGAAGTCCATGGACAACACCCCATACCAGTAACCATTACTGATGATTGGCGTACTCACGGTTAACATCAGTCCCTCGTTGAAGAGTCCCTGGTAAGCTTCAGTCCAGCGTAAACGCGCGTGTAGAGGACTGGCGGGATCCTGATCGCGGAAATAGGGACGCGTGACCATGGTTGAATAGCTTTCTTCCAGTTCCTGCAGGCTTTGTGGGGGACGCGAACTGATGTAAAAGCCCGCACGCGAGGTGTACCAGAAGCGTGAATGGAAATCCTGCGCTGGGTCGCCGAATTGCATAATAAAACTGAATTCCAGCGCTGCCCGCAGTTCCTGATCAAGATGCGCATTGTCACGCTGCAATAATCCATCCTGTTGCAACCGACTGTCGCTGATGCCATTTAACGGCATACTTCGCGGACTGGCGATTTGCAGCTGCCAGGTGGGCTGTTGGCGTAGTTGCTGAAAACGCCTGATGGCCTCACGCGCATGGTCAGAGTCCAGCGGATGGGTCAGCGCATAATTGAGCATTTTCTGGTAGTACATCAGTTCATCGAGGCTTTCCTGAAACTGACTGTCGAGGCTTTTTTGAAAATCAGCGAGCTGCGCGCGTTGGCGCTCTTCATAGTTGTTTTTAAGCTCAACCGCTTCATGCGCCGTGAGGAACGCTGAAAATAAAAAAACCGCTAAAAAGCAGAGATGGACCGGTAAAAACGGATTTTTCGCTCGCGGGGGGAGAGGCGATTTTGGCATCAGCAACCATGCTCCGAAAGAAGTCGAATGCCAAAAGTGTAGTCAGGTGATGAGGAAGCGTACAGGCAGGGATCAAAGGAAAATCAAATAGCTAAAAACGCAACGGGACGGTGATTGCCGTCCCGAATAACGTTCAGCTGGCCAGCTGCTGCGCGGTCGACAGGTGACTCAGTTCGTCACTGCGGAACGCCTCACGACGCACACTGTAGCCATCATACCAACGACACTCTACCATTCCGCTGGCATAGCCGGTCACCACCATCGTGGGTCCGCCCTCTTTCTGCTGAACTTCGTCACTGATCGCAAAGGTCATACCGCGCCCTCCCTTTTTCCGTTGAATTAACGGATTAGGTATAGCAGCTGCGCAGGGTTTTTGCCTATAGGATATTGCTATTACTGTGACGAATTCGGAATAAGCAGTTAAAAATGTTGTTTATAAAAAAAGCCGATAAAAATTATTATCGGCTTTGAAGCGGTTTCCCGGGTGGGAAAATCAAATTTTGCAGCCTTCGCAATCAGCTTCGTCGCTGATATCTGTCGGAACTTCATTGGCTTTTTCCGCCGCTTTGGCTTCAGCCTGTTCCAGTTGCGCATCGATATCAAACTCAAACATATCGTCGTTCATCATCGTTCTCCTGACCCGTGATTAGAAATTTCCTGCGCTTTATACCGATTTTCCACGCAGTTTAGCAATCAGATTTACCGCCAACAGCACGATCGACCCAATGATAAAACCGAGCACCAGATTGGCACCGTTGCTCAGAAGTGCCGATACCACACCATTAAAGCCGCCGCTGTATTCCGTGATGGCGTGATGCAACGGCGCGATGCCATGCACGATGATGCCGCCGCCCACCAGGAACATGGCCACCGTACCGACCACGGACAACACCCTCATTAACCAAGGCGCTAACGCCAGCAGTGCACCGCCGGTCGCCTGCGCCAGCGTGGAGGACTTTTCTCGCAGCCAGTAACCAAGATCGTCGATTTTGACAATCATCGCCACAATGCCATACACCCCAATGGTCACCAGAATCGCAATACCCGCCAGAATCAATACCTGGTTCAATAACGGCGCTTCAGAAACGATCCCCAGGGTGATGGCCACAATCTCCGCGGACAAAATAAAGTCGGTGCGCACCGCACCTTTGACTTTATCTTTCTCGAACTGCCGCGGATCCTGCTGTGCCAGCTTGTCGAGGCGTTGTTGACGCGCTTCCGGCGTGCTTTCGGCTTTATCGTGATTCAGGCTATGTAATACCTTCTCGACACCCTCATAACAGAGATACGCCCCGCCCAGCATCAGCAATGGCGTAATCAGCCAGGGGGCAAACGCTGAAATCACCAACGCCAACGGGACCAAAATCAATTTGTTTAAAAAGGAGCCTTTTGCCACGCTCCAGACCACCGGCAGTTCCCGGTTGGCCTTAACACCGGTGACCTGCTGCGCATTGAGTGACAAATCATCACCCAATACGCCCGCAGTCTTCTTTGCAGCAACCTTGCCCATCACTGAAATATCATCAAGCAAGGTCGCAATATCATCCAGAAGCGTTAATAAACTGGTTCCTGCCAAAATAGTTATCCTTATTCCGGTTCGTGATCCTGACAACAGGGGCAACGCTCAACCGCCGTTACCGTGATATCGGCGATGCCCGCACAGTCCCATTCAACGCGAAGTGTCTGCCCGGCAACATCATCCGCATGAACATACTTGCTCACCGGACTTTCCGTCATCCCACTGATCTCCTCAGTGGCCACCAACTGCTCACCCAGATAGATGCGTGCCGTTGCATGGGTGTTCACCATCCGCTCATCGCGGAGTTGATACAAGCGTTTGACCGTCAGTTTAATGCTGCTCATGGCTCTATTCCGCGTCCCAGAGAAAGGGGTGATCTAAACTGTTCTGGTGGCTAAAAGCAACAATCACGCGCTACTCTTCGCGATAGTGATGCAACCCCTGATGATCAATTTCACCGCTGTGCGTAGCGGCAAGCAGCCACTCCTCCAGCCGTTCAATCAGTGCAACGTCTTCCAGTCGCAGTTTACCGCGCAACGCACACTCCCAGACGATCAACACTTTCCAGCCACTCTGCTGCAATTGCTGGATATAGCGACGATCACGCTCAACGTTACTGTTGATTTTTCCGGCCCAGAATTCGGTGCGCGTGGCGGGCATGTTAAATAAATAGCAGTGGTGACGATGCCAGAAGCAGCCATGCACAAAGATGATCGCTTTCTGCTGCGGCAGCACAAAATCGGGGCGGCCCGGCAGCGCCTTATCCTGCACGCGATAGCTGAACTCGCGATCTTTTAGAATCAGCGCAATACGTTGCTCAATCGCCGTATCCTGTTGACGAATGGCGCGCATATTTTTGCTGCGGATGTTTTGCGGGTGGACGTCTGCCATGGCGTCTCCTTTTAATGGGGCTCCTTCAACTTTAGCGGTTTAAGGCAAAAGCGAAAGGCACGCGCAACAAGTGTGTGAATGTGCGATGAGTGTTAGCATAGTGGCTTCACTGTTAAGGAAAAACGCATGCTTGCTATCGACCCCGCCGCAACCGTCTCGCCCTCCCCGTTTACTGCTGCTCCGGATGACGCAACATCGCTGTTAATGCAGGTGCTCGATATCTATGCCGCGCGCGATCTGGTGCAGACCTTAACCGAGGCTGGCGGCCGAGACTGGAGCATCCCGCGGCTGAATCGTATTCGTCAGGGAAAAAGTGCCGCACCCGCGCTCTCCAGCAATGAGGTGGAAAGCCTGCGGTCTTTGCTGCCATCACGCCCCGCCCATTACGACGCAGCTAAATTCCAGTTTGTCGATCTGTTCGCCGGCATCGGCGGCATTCGCCGTGGCTTTGAACAGATCGGTGGGCAGTGCGTCTTTACCAGCGAATGGAACAAAGAAGCGGTTCGCACCTATAAAGCCAACCACTATAGCGATCCGGCACGGCATCAGTTCAACAGTGATATTCGTTTGGTGACACAGCCCGCAGGACTTTCTGACGAAGACGCAATTTACCAGCACATCGATCAAACCATTCCAGACCATCAGGTATTGTTAGCCGGTTTTCCTTGCCAGCCCTTTTCACTGGCGGGTGTGAGTAAGAAGAATGCGCTGGGTCGCGCGCACGGTTTTGAATGCGAAGCCCAGGGCACGCTGTTTTTCGATGTCGCGCGCATTCTGGCAGCCAAGAAACCGCCGTTTTTCGTGCTGGAGAATGTGAAAAACCTTAAGAGTCACGACAAGGGCCGCACCTTCGCCATCATTATGGCGACGCTGGATGAACTCGGATACGACGTGGCCGATGCTGCCGATAACGGCTCGCCCGATGCGAAGATCGTGGATGCGCGTCATTTTTTACCGCAACATCGCGAACGTATTGTGCTGGTCGGTATTCGTCGTGACAGTGGATTGAGCAACGGCTTTTCACTGCGCGCACTCTCAACACTCTACCCGCAACAGGTGCCGTCGTTACACAGCCTGCTGGAGCCCGCGCCAGAGGCGAAATACATTCTGTCGCCAACGTTGTGGCATTACCTGTACCAGTACGCGAAAAAGCACAAAGCCAAAGGCAACGGTTTTGGTTTTGGCCTTAACGACCCGCATAACCCTAACATTTGCGTTCGCACTCTCTCGGCGCGCTATTACAAAGATGGTTCAGAGATTCTGATTGATCGCGGTTGGGATCAGGCTCAGGGTGAGGCAGACTTCCTGCATGCCAGTAACATGGCACGGCGGCCGCGTCGTTTGACGCCGCGCGAATGCGCCAGACTGATGGGTTTTGAAGCGCCGGGAGAATCATCGTTCCGTATTCCCGTCTCCGATACTCAGGCCTACAAACAGTTTGGTAACTCGGTGGTGGTGCCGGTTTTCGCGGCGGTGGCAAAGCTGCTTTCACCGCTGATCGAACAGTATCTTCTGACGCAAAAGCCGTAGCGATGGCCTTCAGGCCAATCGCTTGCGCGCAGGCACCGAGTTTATCAGGTCCATAATTTCCTTTAGGGACAGGCTTTGTGCTGTTTTGCACTGAATCGCGTTCCCTGTCACCAAACTGTCACGCCCGCTCCCAATACTCCTTTTTATTTTTGGGGGCGTTAGATGTCACTCCTTTCCGTTATCTCCTTACCGCTGCGTTTACGTGCTCGATTCTCATGGCGTATGCCATTATGGCTCACCAGTTTGCGCAGCCAGTTTTTGCTATTTATCGTGCTGTTCTGTCTGCTGCAATTTGCTGGTGTGCTGCTGCTGAGCAACCACGTCAACCAGACGCAAACCTCGTTGCAGCAAGCCAACCAACTTCGGGAAAGGCTGGCCCTGCTGGATAAAGCGCGCATTGAACTGCTGACCGCCAGTGATAACAGCCATCGCGCAGGTATCTACCTGATGCAGGATCAGCAAAGTGGCTCGGTTGATAGCTGGAAGAGTCTGGCCGCCGCCTCCGATGACTCGTTGAAAAAAGCCCAGACACTGTTTGCTGCTTATCATGCCAAAGCTGACAGCCCGTTAGCGCAAGGTTTTGCCATGCTGGCGGAAGGTTTGCAGGAGCAGTTAAAAGGCTTGTCAGCCAACGATATTAACGCCTTCTTTATGGTGCCGATGCAGGCCTTTCAGCAGCAGTTCAACGATGCCTGGTTCAGCGAAATCGAACAGGCCAACCACCAGCTGAACAGCGTTAACCAGAACACGCTGAGTACGCTGAAACAGAGCCGCAATATGTCGCTGATAGTCAGTGCCATTCTCATGGCGCTGTTGGTCTTGGCCTCCAGCCTGTTGATGCGAGGTGTGCTGTTACCGTTGCGACGCGCGAATAAGCAGTTGGAACAGATCGCCACCGGCGATTTGGTGCCAGGCCATGATACGCCGCGCCGTCAGTCTTTGGAGACGCGTCAACTGTTCCAGACCATTGAATCCATGCGCAGCGGTTTGCAACAGATCGTCAATGATATCAATACCGTTGCAGTCAGTGTTGCCGCCGGTGCTGAGGATATGCAGCAGCATAATGAACAGGTGATGCAGCAACATCAGGCGCAAAACGCCAGTTTCCATCATCTTTCACAGCGTTTGCACCGTGTTTCAGAAGAGGTAGAGGTCGGTGCGCAGTTCTCACAACAGGCCACGCAGGAAGCTCAATCGGCTGACGCGCTGATGCGTAACTGCGCCACTGAAGTCGATAACATGGAACTCAAGATGCAGCAGATTGTGACCGCATCGGGCAATATCGCGGGGATTGTGGGCATGCTGGATAGCCTGTCGATGCAGACGCGTTTGTTATCGCTGAATGCCGCCATTGAATCAGCGCATGCTGGCGCTTATGGCCGCAGCTTCTCGGTGGTCGCGAAAGAGATGGGCATGCTGTCCCAGCAGAGTGGCGAATCAACGCGACAGATTGATGGCTTAATTCAGCACACTCAGCAGCATGTGAATGATGGTTTCGATAAAGTGAAAGCGCTGGAAGTGTTGTTCGCACAGATTAGCGCTGCGGTGTCGGGTGTGGTGACACAACTGGATGAACTACAGCAAAACACCACGGCGCAGAGCCACCGTGTGAGTAAGATTGCACATGAAGTGGTGGAGATGAGCCATCAGCTTCAGCAAAACGAAGCGTTGAACGCGCATCAGGTTCAGGCCGCCGCTCAACTCCGTGAACTCTCCGACCGCCTCGCCCAGCGCGCACAGCAATTCCGCGTTGATGCCGCGTGAAGGGCAGAGATAAATAAACCCGTCAATGACGGGTTTTGTCGTTTATTTCTTCTTTTTGCCTTTCTTCAACAGCGCACGCACCTGCTTCAGTTCAGACGCGGAAAGCTGTTCAGCCACCGCTTCTTCGGTATGCAGACTATCAACGGCCGGTTGCTCAACGGCATGTAAACTGGCCTGTAAGCGGTTAACGATCTCCTGACTCATGGAGATTTGGTTATCGGCGGCTAACTGTTTGATGTGCTCTTTCAGTGCCGGGTCAATTTTAATGGTTAAGTTAACGGTCTCGGTCATCTTCATACTCCCTTTTGATTTACAACAACGTAGCGGAAGAAGATGAAAGTTAACAGACTGTCATAAAAATTTAATATTAAGAGTGTATGGGACTGAAATCCCTTAATACTGACTCATCAATGGTGGTGAGATTGCCCTGTAATTCCGCACAGAGCTTGCCCATATACTGCACGAGAAAATCAGCATTATGCTCCGCCAGCAGGCGCCCCGCTTCGGTTTGCATCGTTTCCGGCAGACGTAAAAGTTTTTTCTGGAAATGGTCCAGGGTCCATTTCACATCATCCAACTCACGCTCTTTGCCTAAGGGATCTTCGCTGTCAAACAGCGGTCGTCCCAGTGCCCCTGCCGTGTAGAAAACACGCGCAAGGCCGATAGCGCCTAAGGACTCAAGGCGATCGGCATCCTGAACGATCTTTGCTTCCAGCGTTTGTGGCGTGATGCGCGCACTAAAACTGTGCGCCTGGACCGCATGGGCAACACCGTCGAGCAATTCCTGTGGGAAATCAGGGAAGTCCTGCTGCAGAATGCGACGCGTCTCCTCCGCGGCATAGGTCGATGCCAAATGGCGCTCGGGATGGTTTTTGGGCAGGTTGACCACATCGTGGAAGTAGCAGGCGGTCAGCACCACCATTGGGTCGGCTGCGCTGTGCTGCATGATGCGGTTGGCGCTCATCCAAACACGACGCAGATGCGCGATATCATGGGCTTTGTCGTCATGCAGCCAGTTTTGCTGCAGCCAGTTCTCGTAGCGTTGTTGCCAGCGGGTGAGTGACATCGTGCTTCTCCTTATTGCTGTTATAAAAGCACCGCTCAATCAGGGTGCTGCTCCTGGTAACATCATAGCGGTCTGGTCGTGACACTTTTTTTACATCCTTCCTGGATGTGCAAAGCGTAAAAAATGAGACTCCGATCTTGTTATAGCGCTGTTAATGCACGTTTCCCAGCACAGATCACGTTTTAAGCATTTCCTTAGCGTCGTTTTAGTTAATTAACTCTGTTAAACATGAGTAATCTATTTTGACCATCAACAATTTTCACATTGCTGAGATATTCCAGTTAAACGTGCTGATTAACTTCTCGATAAGGCGATAATCACCCACGACTAAATCCGAAAAGATTCCCATCGTGGCCGTTATAACGTACTGTATAAGGGATATTTCCCGCTCAGCATTGCCTGACGTGCTGCTATTAGCACGCATTTTGCTTATGAGCCATTTTTAAAACCGGAATATGCAGGAAAAGCCTGATACTAAGGCGACAAATTATTAAGCAAATCGATTCAAACCCATTATGCTGATTCTCACATCTGCGGATGCGGATGTTTCGTCGAAGTTCTCCGGGTTAGTGACACTACATGAGGTACGTAATGAAAGAACGGCCGATTCTTTTTTCCGAACAGCGGGTCCGCGCCCTGCTTGTTGGCCAGCAAACGCAAACCCGGCGCATCATGAAAACTCAGGCTTTTGGCCCGGGTCAGGATCATCACGAGGGCGTACATGCATTCGACGTCAGTGCTAACCATCTTCACGGCTATAAGCTGATGTCGATGTCGGATATCAGCTCTCATTGTCCGTATGGACAAGTAGGCGATCGCTTATGGGTTCGTGAAACCTGGCGCGGCCCGATCGTGCCAGAGGAGCAACTGCCCGAATACGAGCGCGATCCCCTGCCCTTCCGTACGCCTGCTTTTTGCCAGTATCGAGCGGACAGCAACGAACTCGGTCAGTTGGATGAAGATCTCCAGGACGCTGAACAGTTTGGCTGGCAGACCGCGATCCATATGCCACGCTGGGCCAGTCGAATCAGCCTGGCGATCACGTCCGTGCGTGCCGAGAAAATTCAGGACATCAGTGAAGATGACATCATGGCCGAGGGCGTGCAGACCGATACGCACTTCCTGAATAACTTCTTCACCATGAATATGAATGCGGAATCCCCCAAAGAGGCCTACCGCAAGGCGTGGCAAAAGCAGTACGGTGCCACCAGTTGGGAGGTGAACCCGTGGGTGTGGGTGATCGAATTCCAGCGTCTGGAGAAAGACTAACCACTTCCTCATGACAAGGTCGCTGCATAGAGCGTAATGCTTGTCAGTCCAGCGCCTGACGGTCGCCATGAAGGGTGATCCAACAAGAATGAATGCGGTTTTTTGTAAGGTGCGCAATGCTGCGCACCTTTTTATTTTTCTCCCGCTTTGCCACGCCAATCACAGACAATTTCTGTAGCAACTGATTGAATATCCGGCTTTGATTCCGCGCTGGTAATTTTCATCTTGCCGCGCCAGGATAAACCTTTCCGCCCTGCAGAGTGAGTCGCGCGATGTTTAAATGGCCATGGAATGCGCAGGTTGATGCAACAGTGACGGCGCTACCCTGGCAGCAGGCGTTAGCGCAGCCTATTTTCTCTTTGCTGACAGCAGAAGAACAATCCACTCTCACTGCGCTTGCGCAGCGCTTCCTGCAACAGAAGAAAATCTCCCTGCTGCAGGGTTTACAACTCAATGAACTGCAACTGGCACGCCTCGCGTTGCTGTTTTGTTTGCCGGTGTTAAAGCTGGGGCTTGAATGGCTGGATGGCTTTCACGAAATCCTCATCTATCCCGAGCCTTTCAACGTCAACGATCACTGGGAAGATGACAGTGGACTGGTGCACCATGCCGCTGCTGTGCATGCCGGTCAGAGTTGGACACAAGGCCCAGTGGTGTTGAATGCGTTGGATATTCAAGACTCTTTCGACCTGTCAGGCTACAACCTGGTGATCCACGAAGTCGCACATAAGTTAGATGCGCGCGGCAGCGGCTACACCAGCGGTATCCCGGCCATTGCGTTGCGAGACGTCGCACAATGGGAAAAGGATTTGCTCGCCGCAATGGAAGAGATTGAAGCGGAGGTTGAACTGGTAGGCGAGCAAGCGGCAACTATCGATCCCTACGCAGCCAGCGATGCTGCCGAATGCTTTGCCGTGCTGTCAGAGTACTTCTTTAGTGCACCCGATCTATTGGCACAACGATTCCCTGCCATGTATCAGCACTTACAGCAATTTTATCGTCAGGACCCTGTAGCCCGTTTGTCCGTGGATTCTGCTTAAATCGCGATCGCTTTGTACTTTTGCTAGCCAGTTGAATACAAATGTGTTTTTAGCTGTTGACACATAAAGGGGGTGCCATTAATATGCGCCTCGTTCACACGATTCCTCTGTAGTTCAGTCGGTAGAACGGCGGACTGTTAATCCGTATGTCACTGGTTCGAGTCCAGTCAGAGGAGCCATATTTAGAGAAGCCCGCTCAGGAAAACCTGAGCGGGCTTCTTGCTTTTCCGCTTAAATCCTTGAAAATTGCGATCCCTGTCATAATGTGACAATGCTCATAAGAACATAAGTTGTTCATCTGTTCATTGGCCTCTAAGCTGATTAAACACCCGCTTAGTGATCTTTTTAACAGGAGGCGATGTCTGGATTATGGCGACAACTCTTTATCCTTCCGCGCATCTTGCAGAACTCTTCTTTCCCATCACTCATGATGAAGAAGCCATGCTGCAGATCATCAGTAAAATAGCCACAAGTCATTATTATCAAGGGTTTGAAACCGGCATTATTCACCACCCCACTATCGCCAAAAAGATCTCTTCTCTGGCTCAAGAGCATCATTTGCATGTCACCCAGTGGCTCACGTTTGAGTTACTGAAACAAGATTTAAACCTGAGTAGTCTTGATAGTGAGCTTCGTACAAAATCAATCCGTCGTGCCTGTGAATTGGTCCACATGGCTGCGGAGTGCGGTACAACGAAACTGTCATTGGTCAGCGGCAGCGATCCCGGTGATGCACAACGCCCTGAAGCGATGAAAGGCTTCAGTGAAGCCATCGTGCAAATTGGCGAAACCGTCAACCAATATGAAGGAATGATTCTCCAGATCGAACCGCTGGATCGTTTTGCGCATAAATGTCAGTTAATTGGCCCAACGGATGAGACCGTGGCATGGATGAAACAGCTGCGCCCAGATTGCCCAAACCTCTATCTTGCATGGGATAGCGCGCATGTTGCACTCAATCAGGAAGACCTCACTGAATCGCTGACACTCGCTGCACCCTTTATTTCACAACTTCATCTGGCAAATGCCATTCTTGACCCGCAGGCGGCTGGATTTGGTGATTATCACATGAAGTTTGGCGAGCCCGGCTTTCTCACCCATGACACTGCTGCACACATCATCCACACCGCTCGCAACCTACCGCTGCCTACCGAACTTGGCCCGATTTCTATCGCAGTGGAGATGCGAACGACCGCGCAGGATGACCTGTGGGACAATGAGCAACAATGCCGGGCTTTTTTGCAGCGTGCGGGTATCGCTTAAGCATAAGGGGGAATGAGCCCCCCCTATATATTAATATATCGGGGGTCAGCAGTGGGCTACCCGCTTGATAAGCAGAGATATTATCCAGCACTAATTTTTCCATTGCAGCACGTGTGGCGTAGCTAAAACAATATCGATTGCTTGTTCATCTGGCGGTTGCAAATCTACAAGTTCAACCACGCTATTATTGAGTGACAACTGATCAACCAAAGTTTGCGGCACTTTATTCACGCGCAGTATTAATGGCATACACTTCCCTAAAATGAACAACTATTTTTGGAATGATAGCTGACCATCTTTAGTCGGCAGTTTATTGAAATTAATACAGAGTGTGCCCAGCGTATAACAACCGGCACAAATGGCGAAATAGACCAGAACGCTTTCATAACTTCCGGTCACTTGCAAAATGATTCCGACCAGAATCGGTACAAGGATGCCGGCACAACTGTTAGCCATATTCATAAAGCCCCCCACCATGCCCACACGGTCTTTCGGTGCCAAAATAGCTGGAAAACTCCAATACAGACTACCGAACATCATAAAGAAGGCAGCGATGGATAACAGCCCTACTGCCAGATTTGGATTTTTAACCGTCGCTAACGCATACAACACACCAAGGCCCACCAATCCCGATACTGACAATAAGCTTTTTAGTGCAACGTTGTGACTCATCCCTTTTTTCACCAGGTAATCAGCAAAGAAGCCGCTGAATAAACAACCGGCGGTACCCATAATAAAGATTAAGAAAGTCGAATTACCAATTGAAGCGAGTTGTAACCCTTGCGCCTGAGCCAAGTAACTCGGTCCCCATGTCAATAATCCCCAGTACACCATGCCCCATGAAGCGCGCCCAACCATGATGGCGATCATGGTAAACCAGCTGATGCCAAGCCCTTTGGTGGGTGTGATGTCGGTATTCGTCGCCGATCCATCAACATTGCCCGCCGCAATGTAATCGACCTCTTGCTGACTCACTTTAGGATGTTCCGTTGGACGGTCACGTAGTATCCGCCAGGCAAAAAATCCCAACAACATGGTGAACAGGCCCACCACCACAAAGGTCACGCGCCAGGAATCCAGCACAACGATCAAATGTGCGACAATAATCCCGCCAATGGCCACCCCCAGCGGACTGCCTGAATCCATAATCACAGCCCCACGACCACGTTCTGATTGCGTCAGCCAGGTGGAACTTAACTTCGCGCCGCTTGGCGATACTGGCGCTTCCATGGCACCTAAGCCTATACGTGCAAGGATCAGGCTAAGCCCGCCACTCGCCAAACCAATAATGGCCTGGAAGAACCCCCAACCAAACAGCGCGCCAGTAATAATTTTTCTCGGCCCATAGCGATCGAGTAACCAGCCGCCAGGAATTTGTAATAACGCATACGACCAGAAAAAACTGCTGAGTATGAGGCCTTGCATCGTTGGTGAAAGATGGAATTCATCTTTAATGTAAGGCATGCCAATTGATAACGTGATTCGGTCCATTAAATTAACGGCTAACAGGAAGAACATTGTGGCAAATATCGCCCAGCGAAATTGGGTCGGTTTGCCGGATTTTGGTGAGGCATTCAATGTAGAGTCAGACATAATTAACCTTCAGTTTTGAAATCGTTAAACATCGGATTATTCAAAGAAGCTTAAAGTACGCTTTACTTTTGGATCGAAAATGCACAGGTAAAACCCGCTGATGAATCCATCAGCGGTTATTATCACAACGTTTATTATTGACTGACTGGATTATATCCCAGCCATTCCTCTAGTTTTTTTCGGGACTGTATTAAGACGTGGAGACTGACATCCGCATCCACGGGTAATTCACCGCGTAGCGGATAACTGTCTCTTTGTCGATGCATACGTAATGGAATTTCCAGACTGCAAGGAAGATTTAATTTTTCCAGTGCGCTGAGCATCGGTACATAATTGAGCTGACCATATCCCAGCGGGGTGAAATGGACTTCACCGTCGACGATATTCAAATCCTTAAGATGACAGTGCTGTGCACCCGGCAACATCGCGATGCCTTGTTCAATCGCGTCTACCTCTGGGCAGAGCGAAACAATGTTGCCGGCATCCACATTGAATGCCACCGCGGGATGATTAATTTCATTAAGTAAGGAAAAGCCATCATCTGCTAATTGAAACACGTCATAATTCGGATCTCCCCCGTTTTCCAGACAGATGACACATCCATGGTCAGCAGCGACAGGCGCCAATTCTTTTAGATTTGCAATAATCTGCTGGCGGTCTTCTTTACGCCCAACGCAAATATTAATCCACTTAGCGCCAATCAAATTCGCAAAGCGAATCCGGCGTTTAAACTGGGCAACAGCATCTGTCGAGCCCATGTTCATGGTGGCACCGAAGGATCGTGTGCCTAACTGATGCTTTTCCAGTAACGCAGCGACCTGCCTGGCGTTTTCTTCGCCGAATAATTCAGGCGGCATCTCCCCGACATAGCCTTGGTTATAGGCCAGTTCCACATAATGAAAGCCTGCTTTCTTAATGGTGCTGAAAGCCACATCCATATCTAAACCGTCAAACATCGCCGTGTTTACGCCAATTTCCAGCTTACTCATGATGCCCTCCCTATTGAACTAAAGTTCAGCATATGACCGTATGAACACTTTTAGCAAAAAACAGAAACCCGAAAGCGCGAGTGGATCACGAAAGGAGACTTTGATGGAAATATGCGGGTTTGCGGTGATGAACTCGAGGGCAGTCAACGTAGAGGGATGTTGTCAGTCAGGCAGGATTGAGTCGCCATAAATGGCGACCCTACGCCGAACGTGCTCGGTTTACATAGGGTGGGTATGAAGTGCAAACCGGGCGCATGGGTAACACGTTAGACCGCTCCATGTGCGGTCAGGGGATTACACTTCCGTCCAGCCACGCAGCAGGTTGTGGTACATATTCAGCAGCGACAGTAACTCTTCGCTGTCTCCATGGCGCGCTTTCAGGCTCTGGATATTACGGTCCAGCTCAAACAGCATCGCACGCTGTTTATCATCACGCACCATCGACTGAATCCACAAAAATGACGCCACACGGGCACCGCGTGTCACGGGTGTCACGCAATGCAGACTGCTGGACGGATAAAGCACCAGATGCCCGGCAGGCAACTTCACTTTGTGTTGGCCGTAGGTATCTTCAATCACCAACTCGCCGCCGTCATAGCTGTCCGGTTCGCTGAGAAACAGCGTGGCGGAAAGATCGGTACGCATCCAGCCCGCCGCGCCGTTATGACGTACCGCACCATCAACGTGAAAACCGTAGGTTTCCCCCTGCTCGTAACGGTTAAACAAGGGTGTCGAAATCGATCGCGGTAACGCGGCAGAAAAGAACAGCGGGTTGGTGTTCAGCGCCTGCATCACCGCCGCTTGCAGTTGATCGTAAAGCGGCGTGCGTGTGTCAATCTGCTGGTTGTTTTTGACCGTCGCCCCCTGACTTCCGACCGTTGCACGTCCGTCAATCCACTCAGCCTGCTGTAACAGCTCACTGAATTTCGCCACCTCTTCCGGTGCCAGTACGGCGGGAATGTGATACATCATCGCGTTGTTCTCTCAAATAAAAATGGGGCGCACACGCCCCATGTTAACACTTAGAAGTGGACGTTTGCCGTCAACAGGAATGTACGTGGTTCACCCGGATGATAGCGGTAGCCACTCTTGTTGATCGAAGCAACATAGTTGGTATCGAAAATGTTATACACGTTGAACTGCAGATCGAGGTTGTTATTCACCTTATATCCCAGTTTGGCATCTGCCACCCAGTAGCCTTCGGTATGATCAGGCGTGCCGACTGCGCCATCACTGCCGCGACGCAAGCTGCCAACATAACGTGCACCTCCACCAACTGAAATGGCATCAGTTGCCTGATACTGTGTCCACAAGGTGAACGCGTGCTTCGGCGTGTAGGCAATCGAGGACGACCCGTCTTGTGCCACGGCCGCCCCCTCTTTCACGGAAGCGTGCTGCATGGTGTAACCGGCAATCACTTCCCAGTCAGGCGTGATGTTACCCGTGGCCGATAACTCATAGCCCTCTACACGCTTTTTGCCGGTCTGCGAGTAGGTGCCATCATCGTTAGCATCCACTTCGTTTTCAATATCAGTGCGGAACAACGCCGCATTCAGCAGCAGGCGTTTATCCAGCACTTGCCATTTGGTACCCACTTCACTTGACTTGGCTTTCTGCGGTTTAAAGTCGGTGCGGTTGGCACTGTTACCCGTGCCACCTGCCGCCAAGGCAAAACTGCTGCCGCCTGGAGGCTGTTGCGAGATGGCATAGTTAACATACACATTGCCCTGCTCTGTCAGACGATAGAGTGCACCGGCTTTCCAGTTCACCAGATTGCCTGACTTGGCGGTGTCAACCGTAGTGATTGGTGTACCTCGTGCCGTGCCCGCTGGGCAAGCCAACGCACCGCGTCCCGTGCCACCGCAAGCCGTCGCACTGTCATACTCGGTGTGGTAACTGTCGAGGCGGATGCCGCCATTCAACTCAAAGCTTTTGGTGATGGCTAAGGTATCGAAGGCATAAATACCGGTGGTGTCCGTCTGACCGTTGGCATTCGCGCCGTTACGATCCAGCCCGCCCACCGAGATACTGCTGATAGGGTGATAGATATTCACCGCAGGCGCAGTAATGGCGTTCACGCCGTAGTTGGTTTGATTCTCACGTGTGAACTCAACGCCTGCACTGATATCGTGCCCCACCGAGCCGGTATAAAACTTAGAGGTGATATTCGTCTGGTTGGTCAGAATACGGTTACTGACATCTTTCTGGTTGGCATTACGCGTCCAGGTCCAGGTACCGACATCGTTAAGATCTGGTGTGGTAATAGTGCTGCCCATCACCGCAGTCAGCAGATACTCCTGCTTCACTCGCGACCAGCGCGTGGTGTTGCGAATGGTGGTGCTGTCGTTCAGGTCATGCTCAAAGCGGATGGTGCCCGTATCGGTCGTCGATTTGTCGAAATCGGAATCGGTCCCGTAGTAGTTGCTGGTCGCCACTTTGCCTGAGTTGTTCAGCGCGGCCGTGGCGGCCGTTGGCGAAGAGTAGCCCGGCAAACCAATCGTTGGGATGCCGCCGTCTGGCGTATTGTTTTGATGCACGTGCAAATAGTTCAGATACAGACGCGTTGACGTATCCAGACCAAATGCCAGTGAAGGCGCAACGCCATAACGCTCGTTTTCCACGTTATCACGTGCCGCATCGTGGGTTTTCTCTCCCATCAAATTAAGACGGAAGGCGCTGTTATCGTTGATCGCCTGATTGTAATCAAGCGTACCACGACGCATCCACGCACTGCCGACACTGACAGAGGCATCCAGACCGGTATCCAGACGCGGCTGTTTACTGATCATGTTGATTGAGCCGGATGGCGCGCTGCGACCGTAATCGGTGCCGGATGGCCCTTTGATCACTTCAACCTGCTGCGTGTTAAAGGTGTCACGCGTCACGCTGCCAATATCACGGATACCGTCAACATAGATGCTGTTCGAGGTATCCATACCGCGCATATAGACGGCATCCCCTGTCGACGAGCTGCCGTTCTCACCGGCATAAAATGCACCCACACCTGGTACGTTTTTCAGCGCATCGGTCAGATTATTCACGCCTTGATCTTTAATCACCTGATCGCTGATCACTGTCATGGTCCGGGTGGTGTCCACCAGCGGGCGGCTAAATTTTGGGTCAGCAGAGGCGTTCGGCGCATACAGCGAGGGAGTCTGCGCGTTCACCACTAACGTATCGTCAGTTTTTTTGGTTGAGGTGTCAGCAGCCAGGCTGGCGGCAGGAGAAATACCAATACAGAGACCCGTGAACAAGGTCAGCGAATTGAAACTGCCAAACGGCAGAGTGCGATTTTTATCCATTTTAAAGGGAAGGTTTCTTATCGTTATTGACGCGCTTATCACATCCCATCAAGGCTAAAAGGCCGTTTTGGCATGCAACACCTAAATGATAACGCCAATGGTTATCATTTACTTTTCTATTTTTACACGCAATGTGAGGATTGGGAATACATTTCTTTACGTTAAGATTACAGAATCAATACGGTTGAATGAGACGGCGGGATGAGGCGAAATTTTTTCAACAAGAGGGAAAATACGGACAGAAAAAAACCGCTGGACATGGCAGCGGGTTTTTTATTGGGCAGTGCAGAGTTCATTCCAGTAGCTGTAGCGCATCACCTGAAGGAAGCGTTCATCTTTCATAGTAGCGGTACACCGATGGATGGAATTCAATGCCATACAATTGGCTAACTGGGATCAGCAAATCAATATGATTGCTGAGGTCAAACTCACGTTCCTCGCGCGGCTCAATATCAGCGTTAATTAAGCGGTTGAACCACTGCGACAGGATGGTTTTCATCGTCAGGCTCTCCAGTAATGGTTGACCGTGACAGTAAAGCGCATAGCGCGTGATAACCAAAACGATTAGATATGCGATGGAATCCCAGTTAATGCATATTGTGATGGCCGCACTCAGCAGCGGCCATCACACACCTATCCCCTGCTCTTTACCAGCATTCGATGATAGTTATTGAGCCATTTTCCGCTGGTCAAGCGCAGCCAGAAGAACACGCCGCGTACAGTCCAGTCGAGGAACATACCGAGCCACACGCCCACCACCCCCATGCCAAGCATGATACCCAGCACATAACCCGCCACCACGCGTGCGCCCCACATGCTAAACATCGACACATACATGGTATAACGCGCATCGCGTGCGCCTTTCAGTCCGGCAGGCAACACCCACGAAGCAGTCCAGATAGGCATAAAGGCGGCATTCAGCCAGATAAGGTGTTTCGTCACCTCGATCACTTCAGGATCGCGCGTATAGAATTTCGCCAGCGTGCCCGCTAAAGGCACCGTGATTAAGGCCAGCGTGCACAACCCAATCATCGCCAGCCAGAACACGTGTTTAATCTGCCTTTCTGCCTGCATCACCTGATTTTTTCCCAGGCGCTTGCCGGTAATAATAGTGGATGCCGAACCGAGGGCATTACCGGGCAAATTGATTAACGTGGCGATGGAGAAGGCAATAAAGTTACCGGCAATTTCATTGGTGCCCATACCCGCAACAAAAATCTGCGTCAGCAATTTACCGCCGTTAAACAGCACAGACTCAATACTGGCGGGTACACCGATCCCCAACACTTCCATCAGGATGTTACGATCCCAGCGACGAAAGTAGCTGGCGATGCTAATTCTGAGCGCAGGCGTGATACCACGATACAGCACATAAATGGCCGCAGCCGCACCGATATAGCGTGAGATGGTCAGCCCAAGCCCGGCCCCGACAAACCCCATGCCTTCCCACCCCATCGCACCGTAAATCAGCACACTACTGATCACGATGTTAAGGATATTCATGCCGCCATTGATCAGCATTGGAATTTTGGTATTCCCCGCTCCGCGCAGTGAGCCACTGCCAATCAATGCAATCGCTGCTGCGGGATAGCTCCACGCCGACGTTTGCAGATAGCTAAGCGCGAGCTCTTTCACCTTGGGTTCAGCGCTGCCGGCGATGCCATCAATGATCAAATGCCCCCAGAACTCAATCACGATCACCAGCACAAAGGCCAGCACCGTCATTAATCCCAGCGACTGGCGCGTCGCCGCACGGGCGCGTTTGCCGTTGCGTTTGGCAAGGCTGAAGGCCACCACCACCGTGGTACCCAGATCAATCGCCGCAAAGAAAGAGATAATCACCATATTGAAGCTGTCAGCCAGGCCAACGCCCGCCATCGCTTCCTTGCCCAGCCAACTCACCAGGAAAGTACTCAGGACGCCCATCAGCATCACGCACAGGTTTTCAATAAAGATGGGCACGGCCAATGGGGTGATTTCACGCCACAACAGCGTGCGATAAGAGCGACGTTTGGGATACCACGCCGTATTTCTGACCGCACGCATCACTGCTACGCCAGGATTTTGCAAGGGAGTACCAAATCACTTTGGAGAGGAAGAAGAGTAATAATGATGATAGGCCACTGAGAAATATGCAAAGTGTTTCCCGTCACCATTTAATCATTATTACAAACTTTTTGTCGCCACCACCGCAGGATCCGCTGCACCACCGAGATAGGCGCTACGCACCTCATCGTTATTTAGGAGTTCTTCCCCACTGCCGCTCAGTTTAATTTCCCCGTTGACCATGACATAGCCACGCTCAGCTAACTGCAGCGCATGACGAGCATTCTGCTCCACCAGAAATAACGTCATGCCTTGCTGAGTCAATTCGCGCAGGATGTTGAAGATCTGCTTCACCACGATCGGTGCCAGGCCCAGGCTAGGTTCATCCAGTAATAATAGCTTTGGGCGACTCATCAATGCCCGCGCAATTGCCAGCATCTGTTGCTCACCGCCAGAGAGCGTCATTGCGCGCTGCTTGCGCCGTTCCAGTAAGCGTGGGAACAGTTGATACATCCGCTCCTTGTCTTCTTTGACGTGGCGTTCACCTACGGCAATGGTGCCCATCAGCAGATTCTCTTCCACCGTCATATCAGGGAAAATACGCCGCCCTTCAGGTGCCTGAGCAATACCCCTGGCCGCGATAAAATGGGTGCTGCGGTGGCTAATCGATTCTCCGCGTAAGCGAATCTCACCGCTGGCAATGCGGGGTTGACCAAATATCGACATCAGCAGCGTCGATTTGCCTGCGCCGTTCGCGCCAATCAAGGCGACGGTTTCACCCTGGTTCACGGTCAATGACACCTGCTTGAGGGCCTGCACGGGGCCGTAAAACACATCCACCTGTTCAAAACTCAGCATCGGTTCAGCCATGCTCGCTCTCCTCATCGGCACCGAGATAAGCCGCAATCACTTTGGGATCGTGGCGGATTTGCTGCGGTGTGCCCTGCGCAATCACATCGCCATGATCCAACACCACAATGTGATCGGAAATACGCATCACCATCGGCATATCATGTTCAATCAACAGCACGCTAATACGGTGGTCGGCACGCAGGCGATGCAGAATTTGGCTCAGTGCATCGGTCTCGACCGGGTTCAGCCCTGCTGCGGGTTCATCCAGGCAGATCAATTCGGGACGCGTGCACATGGCGCGTGCAATCTCTAATCGCCGCTGTTGGCCATAAGAGAGCGTCCCCGCCAGCCGATTCGCACTGGAGACTAAATCGACGTTTTCCAACCAGTAAAAGGCGCGATCCAGTGCCCGGTTTTCCGCTTCCCGGTAACCTCGCGTATTCAGCACTCCCGCTAAAAGCTGTCGATTAACCTGCATGTGCTGCGCCACCAGCAGGTTCTCGACCACTGACATTTCACGAAACAGGCGGATGTTTTGAAAGGTGCGCGCCAGCCCAGCGCGATTGACCAGGTGGGCACCGCCGAACATTTTGTACCAGACTCGCGATCCCAGACGTGCGGGGTTGAGCCAATCCTGTGGGTGGATTTTCTGCCCCAGCACCTGAATCACGTCAGTGCTGCGCTGGTTAGCATTGAGCATAATGCGCCCGCCCGTGGCGCGATAAAATCCTGTCAGGCAATTGAACACTGTGGTTTTACCGGCACCATTAGGGCCAATCAGCGAGGTGACTGAACCGCGTTCTACAGAGAGGCTGACATCATTGAGCGCTTTGATGCCGCCGAAGCGCATCATCAGATTATCCACTTGCAGAATGGCATCACTCATGGCGCACTCCTTTTCTCACCGGTACGCCAACACGTGCGGTACGCACCAGGCCGCGCGGTCGCCAAATCATCATCAATACCATCAGCATGCCAAACAACAGGACGCGATATTCCGCAAAACTGCGCAACAGTTCGGGTGCCACGGTCAGCACAAAGGCCGCGAGCACCACGCCCAGCGTCGAGCCCATCCCCCCCAGCACCACAATCGCGAGGATCAATGCAGATTCGAAAAAGGTGAATGACGTAGGATTAACAAAGCCTTGATAGCTGGCAAAAAACACCCCGGCAATACCCGCGGTGGATGCGCCCAGCATAAACGCCGAAAGTTTTACCAGCACGTGGTTCAGCCCCATGGCGCGGCAGGCGATTTCATCTTCACGCAGCGCTTCCCAGGCGCGACCAATCGGCATGCGCGTCAGGCGATGCTTGATAAACAGTACCAGCAGCACCACCAGCACCAGCACCACGTAAATGAAGATGAACTTCATATTGGGGTTGTAATCAAGGTGGAAAAATTCGTGATAAGGCACACCACCGTCCCGCGCGCGTCGGGCAAACTCCAGGCCAAAAAAGGTCGGTGAAGGAACCGATACGCCGTTGGGGCCGCCGGTAAACGATAGCCAGTTGGTCAGCACCAGACGGATAATTTCACCAAAGCCCAGCGTCACGATCGCCAGATAGTCACCGTGCATGCGCAGCACCGGAAACCCCAGTAGCGCACCGGCAAAAGCGGCCAGCAACGCGGCAATCGGCAACATACTCCAGAACCCTAAACCAAGATATTCATACCCCAACGCCAGACCGTAGGCACCAATGGCGTAAAAGGCCACATAACCCAAATCGAGAAGCCCAGCCAGCCCAACCACAATGTTCAATCCAAGGCCGAGCAGGACATAAATCAGCCCGAGAATCGCTACGGTTAACAGATACTTGCTTGAGAGAAAAGGAAACGCCAGCGCCACCACCAGCAGTAGCGGCAACACCCAGCGCAGCCGCGAACGATGACCCGGTTCACGAACGTAAACGCCATCGTCATTGCCTTCAAACTTGCGTTTGAAACGCTGGCCAAAGGGCGTATGCAGAATCAGGCTGATAGCTAAGCGTCCCACCATCACCAGTCCCACCAGCAGTGCAACACGCTGAGGCGACAGTTTGAAGCTGTAGCCATCCAGCACCACCCCAACAATCGGACCAAACACCACCAGCGCGATCACGCCAGCCAGCAGTGTATCGAGCAGTGCTTCGCGCACGCCCGTACTTTGCGCCATTGCATTCATCGCGGCATCCTCACACTTTTGCAACCAGCGGACGTCCCAGCAGCCCCTGCGGACGGAAGATCAGAATCACCACCAGCAGAGCAAACGAGAACACATCTTTATAATCAGAGTTCACCAGCCCCGCGAACTGCGCTTCCGCCACGCCCAACAGCAACCCGCCCAACATGGCGCCCGGCAGAGAACCAATGCCGCCGAGAACCGCAGCCGTGAAGGCTTTGATGCCGATAATAAACCCGGCGTAGAAATCAAAGGTGCCGTAGTTCATGGTCACCAGCACGCCAGCCAACCCGGCCATCGCCGCGCCAATCACAAACACCAGCGAAATGACACGGTCGGTATTGATACCCAGAATCGAGGCCATGCGCCGATCCTGCTGCACCGCACGACAGATGCGTCCCAGTTTGGTGTATTGAATTATCCAGGTCAGTAACGCCATACCGCAGAAGGCAGCGATAAGGATGAACACTTTGGTCCAGGTTATCTGCACGATACCGCCATCAATCTCCATGCGCAGAACGCCTGTTAGTAATGTCGGAATCCCTTGTTGGTTTGGCCCCTGGCTCAACTGAACATAGTTCTGCAGGATCAGTGACATGCCAATCGCTGAAATCAGGGGCGCAAGACGCGTGGAGTTACGCAGAGGTCGATAGGCAATGCGCTCTATCGCCCAGCCGTAGGCGGCAGTGACAATAATGGTAAAAATTAACGTGCCGAAGATCAGCAGTGGAAAGGAGTGAATGCCAAAGTAACTCAGTAATGCCAGCCCTATCGCACACAGATAGGCGGAGATCATGTACACCTCGCCATGCGCGAAGTTGATCATGCCAATAATGCCGTAAACCATGGTGTAGCCAATAGCGATCAACCCATATACCGCGCCCAACGTCAGGCCGTTGATCATCTGCTGTATGAAGAAAGCGTCCATATATCTCTCGCACGTAAAAGGAACGCAGATTTCGCGTCCAATCGCGAAAAGCCCCGCCAGGCGGGGCCGCGTGTCATATTACAGCTGGTGATATTTACCTTTGTCATCCCACTGATAAACAACATAATCCGAGACTTTAAGGTCGCCCTTACCGTCCCAGGCTTTTTTGCCCATCACGGTATCGACACTATTGGCTTTCAACCAATCACTGGCTTTGGCGTTATCTTTACCGGCAGCTTTGTAGGCCGCAGCAATCGCCTGAACCGACGCATAGGCATAAAGGGTGTAACCTTCGGGTTCGAAACCGCTGGCGCGGAATTTCTCAATCACCGCTTTGCCATCAGGGATGGTGCGTGGGTCATTACCAAAGGTCATATACACGCCTTTGGTATATTGCGGGCCACCTGCTGCCGTCACCATCTCTTCAGTCACGATACAGTCACCGGAGAAGAAGGCGGCGTTGACGCCCTGCTCACGCATTTGACGCACTAACGGACCCGCTTCCGGGTGGCATCCACCGAAATAGACCACATCAGGTTTAACCGCACCGATTTTCGTCACTAATGCGTTGAAATCTTTTTCACCGCGAGACAGCCCTTCATACATCACCTCTTTCACGCCGCGTTTCTCTAACGCCGCTTTAGTGGCATCGGCAAGGCCTTGACCGTAAGTATCTTTGTCGTGGATCACCGCCACTTTTTTCGCTTTTAACTTGTCGATGATGTAATCGGCGGCGATTGCACCTTGCTGATCGTCACGACCACACATGCGGAACATGGTTTTCATGCCGCGCTCGGTGATTTGTGGGTTGGTGGAGCCGGGGGTAATCGCCAGCACACCGGCTTCGTCATACACCTCCGAGGCGGGCATGGTGGAGGATGAACAGAAATGACCGACCACTGCCATCACTTTGTCCTGATCAACCAGTCGGTTTGCTACCGACACCGCCTGCTTGGGTTCACAGGCATCATCCCCCTGCACCAACACAATTTTTTCGCCGTTAATACCGCCTGCGGCATTAATATCGTCGGCTGCCTGACTTGCACCTTTCCAGTACTGCGCCCCGTAGGTCGCATTGGGGCCGGAGAACGGGCCCGCTACACCAATCTTGATATCCGCTTGAGCGTAAAAAGCGACGCTCAGGCAACCTGCAAGTACCACCTTCACTGGGTGTTTGATGAATTTCAAAGACATGCTTTCAATCCTCAACGGGTCAGGAACGGAGCCATACCACGGCCTGGGAGAAATCAATTTCTGAAACTTTTGCAGCACTTTCAGTGGTCATCAGGACCACGATTAAGGAATAAGCAAGAAACTCGCCAAAGAAGACGGTCGGTGGCAGTTTTTGCAGTGGCATCGCGCCAGGGTAGAAGCAGCGCGAGGTGACATCCCTGCTAATCATAAACATAGCCACAGTTACGCCGCGCACCAGCACCGTGATGGTGCAGAATGCGGTCGATCACAGATTCTTCATCGTGCTGCTGTGTTTATCCGCTATGCTCTGGTCAAATCGGTCCATGTTTCCCTGAAGGAGAACCTATGAATACACAACGGAACGGATTGAGTAGCCAGCAGGCACTGGATGAGCTGGAACGCCTGTATGAGAGCGCTGTAGAGGCACTGCGCAACGCGATTCGTGATTTCACTGCCCAGGGTACGCTGCCGGATGAAGCCGAGCGTCAAAATGGTCTGTTTGTTTATCCCGAATTGCGCATCACCTGGCAGGGTGAAGGCCCACAGCAGAATCGCACGCGCGCCTGGGGCCGTTTTACCCATACCGGCAGTTACAGCACCACCATCACCCGCCCTGCACTGTTACGCCATTATTTAAGCGAGCAGTTACAGATGCTGGAGAAAGAGTACGATGTGTTGATTGAGGTGAGCCCATCGCAACAGGAAATCCCTTATCCCTACGTGATTGATGGCCTCACGCTGGACCGTTCAATGAGCGCCAGCATTGCGCGATATTTCCCCACCACTGAACTGTCACAAATCGGCGATGAAACCGCGGATGGCCTGTTCCATGCCAATGCTATTTTCCCGCTGTCGCACTTTGATGCGCTGCGCACCGATTTTTCCCTCGCGCGCCTGCGTCATTACACCGGTACAGCGGTAGAACATTTCCAGCCGTTTGTGCTGTTTACCAACTACACCCGCTATGTCGATGAATTCGTGCGTTGGGCCATCGAACAGGTTCAGGATCCCAATACGCCTTATGACAGTCTGGCGTGCGCCGGGGATGTGGTCATCACCGCAGACACCAAAGACCCTACCGCCATGATGTCCGACCTGGCATGGAAGAAGCACCAGATGCCCGCCTGGCACCTCACTTCACCCAACCGCCGCGGCATCACGCTAGTGAATATCGGGGTGGGACCGTCCAATGCCAAAACCATTTGCGATCACCTCGCCGTGATTCGTCCGCACGCCTGGTTGATGATTGGTCACTGTGGCGGGCTACGTGAAAGCCAGACCATTGGTGACTACGTACTGGCTCACGCTTATCTGCGTGACGATCACGTGCTGGATAGTGTACTGCCGCCGGACATTCCGATCCCAAGCATTGCTGAAGTGCAACGCGCTTTATATGACGCCACGAAAGCAGTGAGCGGTATGCCGGGGGAAGAGGTCAAACAGCGTCTGCGTACCGGAACCGTCGTCACAACTGATGACCGTAACTGGGAGTTGCGTTATTCCGCTTCTGCGCTGCGCTTTAACCTGAGCCGCGCCGTGGCGGTAGACATGGAGAGCGCGACAATTGCCGCACAGGGCTATCGCTTCCGTGTGCCTTACGGTACCTTGCTGTGCGTTTCGGATAAGCCACTGCACGGCGAAATTAAACTGCCAGGGCAGGCGAATCGTTTCTATGAAGGGGCGATTTCAGAGCATCTGCAAATCGGCATTTGCGCGGTTGAGCTGCTGCGTGCTGAAGGCGATAAGCTGCATTCCAGGAAGTTGCGCACCTTTAATGAGCCACCGTTCAGGTAAATATGTTCATTCCGGCCTGCTAGCAGGTCGGAATGACTTTCCGGTTCAACACTCATATTTCCATCACAGCCGTTTTCACAAACCACGCCACAACAGCCAGGATGGCCGGGATCATAATCGACCACGTTAAACGGTCATTCAGCTTTTCAAATTTGGCTTCTAGCCTTTCAAATTTACGCTCTATGCGTCTCTCCAGCTGGCCCATTTCGCCCATGAGTTCATTACGCATTTGCCCCTGCTCGGTTCTCAAACATTCAATGTCTGATTTCGTCGCAAAATGCTCGGATCGTGCCGTGAGCAGAGCAACATCAAACTGGATTTTTTGCGTGTTTTTTTCCAGATGTTCAACCCGTTTCGTTAACGTTTCCATGGGATGTTCTCCTTGATTGTGCATACCCAAAAGAAGCGGAGGAGATAAACGAGGCATGTTGTCAATGGGGTTATCCATCACCAAATCCTTTACTGTATTCGTTCAATCTTCCCACTATCACCTTAGTGAAACAGATTCGAACTGATTAAACATTCCACGAACCCGCCATTGGGATAAAAAAGTCAGGCAGTGAATGACGACGCGAGAAGTTAAACCAGGTCGACACATCCGTGAAGCGTGCATCAATGAGGATTGCGAGACATCGCACAGGAATTAACTACGGAGATGTAACAGATGACACGGAAGCCCGAGCGGGCTTCCGTAAACCAGAACTTAAGCGCTCAGCCAGCCCAGTTTGATCACGAACAGAATGGAGAGAATCACTAACGCGGCGTTGAGTTCCTTAGTACGGCCACTCAGCAGCTTAACCACGGTCCAGGTAATGAAACCGAAGGCGATGCCGTTAGCAATCGAGTAGGTCAGCGGCATGGTCAATGCCGTTACCGTCACCGGTGCAGCCGTGGTGATGTCTTTCCAGTCAATTTCAGCCAACCCAGAAGCCATCAGTACTGCCACGAACAGCAGTGCAGGTGCGGTGGCGTAAACCGGAACGCTACCCGCTAACGGCGAGAAGAACAGGCTCAGCAGGAACAGCACCGCGACCACGATGGCGGTCAAACCGGTACGTCCACCGGCACTGACACCCGCCGCAGATTCGACGTAACTGGTGGTGGTTGAGGTCCCCAACAGAGAACCAAACAAGGCAGCCGCACTATCCGCAATCAGTGCACGGCCCATTTTTGGCACGTTGCCCTGCTCATCAGCCAGGCCTGCGCGCTTAGTCACGCCCAACAGTGTACCGGTGTTATCAAATACATCCACAAACAGGAAGGCGAAGATGACGCTCACCAGACCCACATTGAAGGCACCGGAGATATCCAGTTGCATAAAGGTCGGCGCAATCGAAGGCGGTGCAGAGAACACCCCACCAAATGGCGTCAGACCAATACCCATGGAAATAAAGGTCACCACCAGGATGCCGATCAACACTGCACCGGTAACGCGGCGTGCTTCTAATGCCACAATGATGAAGAAGCCTAACAGCGCCAGCAGCGGACCCGGTTTCGTCAGATCGCCCAGACCCACTAAGGTCGCTGGGTTATCCACCACGATGCCCGCGCCTTCCAACGCGATCAACGCGAGGAACAGACCAATACCAGCAGCAATGCCCGCACGCAGCGGCAGCGGAATACTGGCAATAATCCACTCACGGATTTTGAAAATCGACAGTGCAAAGAAAATCACCGCCGAGAGGAACACCGCACCCAGTGCAATCTGCCAGGTGTAACCCATATGCAGCACCACGGTGTAGGTGAAGAAGGCGTTAAGCCCCATGCCGGGTGCCAGAGCGATCGGATAGTTAGCGATCAACCCCATCAACACGCAACCAATGGCCGCTGCCAGACAGGTCGCCACAAACACCGCACCTTTATCCATGCCGGTTGCACCTAGGATGCTCGGGTTAACAAACAGGATGTAGGCCATTGCCAGGAAGGTGGTAATACCGGCAATAATTTCCGTACGCACGGTGGTGTTGTGCGCTTTTAATTTGAAGAGTTTTTCTAACATCATCATCTCTCATGAGCGGAGACGGCACGGATGCACGTTCTCTCTTGCCAATGTGGTTAAGCTAGTGATTATTTTTTTGATGAAAGCGATTTAAGCCGGACGTAAGGCAAGAACGCCTTCCGCTTTCCCCTGTCCATATAGCAATAGCTATGCCATCACTGTACGCAATCGTTTACGTACGCGAATGTATTTAAGCTTAAGATAATTCTGAACCAGAACGAGGCGCGATTATGGTGCATTGCACTATCACTGCGCAATCGTTTTCCCTGAGCGCCATGCGCACGGCAAAAAATATTGCGGCAACGCACGCTTTCACACTCTGCCAGGCGATGGCGCTCACGTTTCTGCAGCCTGAATCGGCAGCCTAAAAACATCGGGTTACACTGCTTTTTAACCCTTCCGCAACAAAGAGACAGCGCAATGAAGCCCGCGATTTTGGTCGTTGATGATGATCGTGCCGTGTGTGAATTGCTGCACGATGTATTAAGTGAACACGTGTTTACCGTCTACAGCTGCCACCAAGGCAAAGATGCGCTGGCGCTGGTTAGCCTGCATCCTGAGATCGCTCTGGTGATGCTGGATATGATGCTACCCGATACCAATGGCCTGCTGGTGCTACAACAGATGCAAAGACAGCGTCCAGACCTGCTGGTCATCATGTTGACCGGTATGGGTTCAGAAGCGGATATGGTGGTAGGCCTGGAAATGGGAGCCGATGATTATATCGCGAAACCCTTTAACCCTCGGGTGGTGGTGGCACGCGCCAGAGCCGCGTTACGCCGCTGCGGCCGTCTGACTCAACCTGAGATGCAATATGACGAGGGGTGGCAGTTCAATGGCTGGCGCCTGGATGATGCCCGTTGCCAGTTGTTTAATCCACAACGGGAGAGTGTGCCGCTGACTCAAGGGGAATTTACCTTACTGCGCGCTTTAGTGGGCCACGCCCGCAAAGTGTTAACCCGCGATCAACTGCTGGAACTGACCCACAGCGAAAGCCTGGAAGTCTTTGATCGCACTATTGACGTACTGATTATGCGGTTGAGACGAAAAATCGAAACCAATCCACATCAGCCCAGCCTGATCCGCACCATTCGCGGTCTGGGTTACGTTTTTTCTGCGGATGTGATGCGCCCCGCTTCGGCATCACGAGAAACACAAATAGCCTGATCCATCCAGCGCTGCATCTCGGCCAATGGCCGCGTGCCGTCCAGCGCATTCGCTGCATGCAGATTAAAACAGGCACAGGTGTGTGCCAGCTTCAGCGTATCTAACATCGTCCAGTTCTCGTGACTGGCATACAACACGCCCGCACAGAAGGCATCGCCCGCGCCGACGCTGCCAACAATCTCCTCAGGCGTCAGGCACCACGCGGGCTGCCAAATCCCCTCTTCTGTACCTTCTTGCCCCCACGCTCCCTCTGGCGCATGGATCACCACCCGCTGACGCACCCCTTGTGCAATGAGCCATGCTGCCGCTTGCGCAAAGGCTTCTGGTGCTGCCAGCCCTTGTTCGTTGCGTAACGTGATGCCCGTCAACGCTTGGGCCTCAAGCTCGTTAATCACCAGATAATCCAGCCAGCGCAGCGCAGGGACAACCAATGGGCGATATTCTCCCGCTCGCGAGACCAAATCCAGCGAGGTTAGATAACCGCGTTGCTGCATCTGTGCCAGCAAACGTGCACTGCGTGTGGCGTATTCATCGTCGGGTTGATCCAGACTATCCAGCAACAGTAGATAACCCAGATGGAAAATACGATGCGGTGTCGCGACCTCAGCAAAATGCGGCAGATCCAGCTGTGCATTGGCGCCACGCGCATGGAAGAAGGTGCGCTGCCCATCTGGCGTGGTCATCACCTGGGTCATGGCGGTGGTGACACTGCAGGTGCGCTGGACAAAACGGCGATCTATCTGATGGTCGTCCAACAGCTGCACAATGTAATCGCCGTCGTTATCTTCCCCGACCATCCCTACCCCCGCCAGTGGCACATTCACCTGCATGCGCGCCAGCGTGAACAACACATTGAGCGCGGCCCCACCGCTGCATTTTTCGCTGTGGGTAATCTCCGCCAGCCAGCCCTGCTCCGGCCAGTGAGTAATACGCTGCACATGGTCTACCAGCATGCTGCCTGCGCCCAAAATGCCCTTGCGTTGTGCCATCTCAGGCCCTCCCGGCACTGCCAAATACCTGCATTTGCTGCGCCACCACGTTGGCGATGTCGTGCTCTACCGCCATCAGCAGTTCGGCGAAAGAATCGTATCGTGCATCACGCTGGCTAATCTGTGTTTCAATCGCGCCCAACGCCGCCTGAGACATCCCGGTATAAAAATTGATTTTGTGAATACCAAGACTGATAGCATGACGGAAATCCGCATCACTGATCCCTGAACCGCCATGCAGCACCAACGGAATCCGGGCTGCCGTGCGGATCGCCGCAAGCCGTTCGAAATCGAGCTTGGGTTCACCTTTATATTTCCCATGCGCGTTGCCGATGGCCACCGCCAGACAGTCAATGCCGGTTGATTCAACAAACTCTGCCGCGCGCGCAGGGTCGGTAAATTTGTTGCTGTCAGCTTCGCCAAACAGTGCTCCTCCCTCGTCGCCGCCCACAGCCCCAAGTTCCGCCTCCACGGACACGCCAATGGCATGACACATTTTCACCACCTCGCGTGTCTGACGCACATTCTCGTCGTAACTGAGAGTAGAACCATCGAACATCACCGAGGTAAAGCCGAGGCGGATCGCCTGCATTACCGCGTCAAAATGCAAACCATGATCAAGGTTGAGCACCACCGGAATATCGTGCAGCGCTGCCTCAGTGCGAATGGCCGCGATAAGATGTTCGAGGCTGACATATTTAAAGTGCACCTCAGCAATGTTGATAATGAATGGCGAACGTTGTTGCTCTGCTGCCTGAAACAGGGCGCGCAGGAAATGGGTATCCAGCACATTAAATGCGCCCAGTGCGTATTGATGCTGCTGCGCGTGGGCAAGCCCCTGCGCCAGTGAAATCAGTGCCATGGTGCGCTCCTTTATGCCAGCCAGCGGTGATATTCGTTACAGAGCAGCCAGCGCGGTTCTTCATCCTCATCAATCGGGTTGAAGCGCGCTAACGGCGTGAGAAATACGTTGTCATGTTCGTCGTCGTTGGGCATCGACACTTCGCCGACCAGCACATCGCCATAGCCCTCTTCACCCCAAAAGCTGTGCCAAATGCCAGGCATCAGGGTGACACTTTCCCCGGGCGATAAGCGCAGTTGCGAACCCGCGGCATGCGTCTGGCGGATGCCATCCAGCGTCACGTTCACCGGCGTGTCGCCAAGCTGTGTGCCCTCACGGTTATGCAGTGTGACAATCAAATTGCCACCACCACGATTAATGATGTCTTCCATTTTTTGCGGGTGGTAATGCATGGGCGTGACTTGCCCTTCGCGGACATGCATGATTTTTTCCGCATAGGGTTTACCCCACGGCTGCCCACCGCGTGAGCCATTACGCAAGGTAAACAGGGTCAGGCCCGTCTGGCTGAAATCATCTTCGCCGAAACTGGTGACGTCCCAGCCGAGGTGCAGAGCCAGCAACTCTTGCGCACGGCTTTGCTCCAGTGCACGCCACTGGCTGAGGCCATAATCAGCCCAGGGCGGCAGGTGAACATCTTGCCGCATGAAGAATTCGCGGGTCAGTTGAAGAATGGCGTTAACTTCTGATCGCTGCATGGGTCCCTCTCCACAGGTAGGGGCGAGACGTGGCTCGCCCATCCAGTACAGATCTCGGTGAACCGGTTATTTCACCGTCCAGCCTTTGTAGCTGCCAACAGTATTACGATCGATCATGGTGACCGGGATCAGCACCGGTTTGTCCGGTGCCGGTTTGCCTTGCAGGATGTCGTAACCAATCTCCACCGCTTTCGCCGCCATCACCTGTGGATCTTGCGCCGGCGTGGCCACAAACAGCGAACCTTTGCGTTTCAGGGCTTCTTCACCATCTGGCGATCCATCAACGCCCACAATAAAGAATTCACTACGCTGTGCCTGTTTCGCGGCCAGGTCCGCACCGATCGCCGTCGGGTCGTTAATCGCAAACACCGCATCGATTTTCGGATTAGCAGACAGCAGACCGGTCATCACTTCCAATCCACCATCGCGACTGCCTTTGGCGTTCTGGTTGTAGGAGAGCAGTTTGATATCCGGATGGGTTTTCAGCTCGGTCATGCAGCCTTCGACGCGGTTTTGCACTGCCGATACCGGTGGCCCGTTGATGATCACCACGTTGCCTTTATTTTTCAGGCGATCGGAGATGTATTTACACGCCATAGCACCTGCCTGGGTGTTATCGGAGGTAATGGTGGCGTTGGCACCATCGGCGGCCACGTCCACCGCCACCACCACAATACCCGCGTCACGCGCACGCTTAACGGCAGGGGCGATGCCTTTTGAATCGGCGGCGTTGAGGATGATCATGTCCACTTTAGCCGCAATGAAGTTATCAATCTGCGCCACCTGCTGACCAAGATCGTAGCCGCTCGACACCAACGTCACGTTGACCTTGTCGCCTGCCAGCTCCCGCGCCTTCAGCTCCGCACCCTTGGTGATTTGCACGAAGAACGGGTTGGCAAGGTCACCCACGGTCACACCAATGGATTTCAACTCTTTGGCCTGCACCAGTGGCGCACTCAACAGCGTCGCCGCCAGCAGTCCGGTAATAATCGGATTAAAACGCATAGTCGATGTTCTCCTGCTTTTATGATTATGTTGGCGATCAGTCAGAGCGCCGTGAGGTGACAACCTGTTTTCTTAAGCTGAAATCGCGGGCGTTATTGTCGCAGCCAGTTTGCCGACGGCCAGCGCACAGCAACCGGAGCGTACTGAAGTACGTGAGGATTGCGCGCACTGCCCGGTGGCAAAAGGGCAAGTAAAATAGCCCGTTAATTCAAATGATGACGTGTGCGGTATTTATCGATGAGTACCGCGATAATGATCACCGCGCCTTTAATCACCAACTGCCAGAAATACGACACGCCCATTAACGTCATACCGTTATTCAGCGTGGCGATAATCAGCGCACCAATTAGCGTGCCGGTGATGGTGCCGATGCCGCCCACAAAACTGGTGCCGCCCAAAATGACCGCCGCGATGGCATCCAGTTCATAACCCATACCGAGGTTGCCGTTGGCACTGTAGAGGCGCGAGGCGCTCATCAAGCCCCCCAACCCTGACAACATGCCGCTCATCGCATAGACAAACACCAGCACCAGACCCACTTTGATCCCGGTAAGACGCGCCGCCTGCACGTTGCCCCCCACCGCATAGATGTGCACGCCCAGCGTAGTGCGGCGCAAAATGAACCAGCACAGCGCAATCACCGCGAAGGCGATGATGATCAGCCAGGGAATCGAGCCGAGATAGCCATTACCTATCCACTCAAAATTGATGTCGGAGTTAATCACCGTGGTGCCATTCGCCAGCAGATAGGCCGCTCCACGCAGTGCGGTGTAGGTTCCCAGCGTGACAATGAACGGCGGTAATCCCGCCCACGCCACCAGGATGCCGTTGAACAATCCCATGATCAGACCAGCACCGAGCGCTGCCGGAATAGTCAGACCGGCAAAGGCGGGATCAAGTGACACCACCATCGCCACCACCGCCGTGGTGCCCAACATCGACCCCACAGAAAGGTCGATGCCACCGGTCAGGATCACAAAGGTCATTCCCGCCGCCAGCACGATGTTGATCGAGGCCTGGCGGGTAATGTTCAATAAGTTGGCTTCGGTAAAGAAGTTAGGCGTGACGAAGCCAAACACCGCCACGATGATGATTAAAATCGGCAGGATACCTACCGTTTGCAGCAGATCGCTCATTAATGCCCGCTTGAGCGTTGGGCTTTTTGCGCGTGCGGTTTCACTGGTCATGTCGGTCTCCTCAGGCCTGAACCGGCTGTGCGCCGGTGGCCAGTGTCATTATGTTTTCCTGGCTGATTTCTGCGCCGCTCAGCTCACCGGCAATGCTGCCTTCGCGCATCACATACACGCGATCGCTCATGCCCACTACTTCAGGCAATTCGCTGGAGATCATCAAAATCGCTACGCCCTGCTGCGCCATCTGATTCATCATGCGGTAAATTTCGCTCTTGGCACCGACGTCCACCCCGCGCGTCGGTTCATCCAGCAGCAGGATGCGGGGCGCAATCGCCACCCAGCGTGAAATCAGTAACTTCTGCTGATTGCCACCCGACAAGCCGCCCGCACGCACCTGCGCATGGGTCACGCGAATATTCAGCGATTCAATGGCTTCGCTGGCAATCTTCTGGCCTTTACGGCGGTTGAGCAGTCCGTAGCTGGCATCACGCTCCAGCGTGGCCATCACAATGTTTTCCTGTGCCGCCAACTCAAGGAATAGCCCCTGCTCTTTCCGGTTCTCAGTGAGGAAACCAATGCCGCGCGCGATGGCATCACGCGGAGAATGAATCGTAACCTTTTCCCCATCAATCCAGATTTCGCCGCCTTTGGGTTGGTGCACACCAAAAATCAGTTGCGCCAGCTCGCTGCGCCCCGCGCCCACCAAACCGGCCAGTCCAACAATCTCACCCGCGCGCACCGCCAGGCTGCTGGGATGCACTTTGCGGTTATCCGTCAGGTGATTAACGGCGAGACGAATTTCGCCAAAGGTTATGGTGCGGTCTTTATTAAAGAGATCGCTGAGTGGACGGCCGACCATCATGCGCACCAACTCACTGGCATTCAGCTGATCGCGTGTCAAACTGCCAACATATTGCCCATCACGCAGCACGCTGACGCGGTCTGAAAGCTCATACACTTCTGCCATGCGGTGGCTGATATAGATGATCGCCATGCCTTCACTGCGCAGGCGCTTAATCAAAGCGAACAGCTGTTCGGTTTCGCGATTGGAGAGTGCTGCGGTGGGTTCATCCATCACCAGAATGCGGCTGTTGCGGTGCAGCGCGCGGGCGATTTCCACCTGTTGCTGCTCGGCAATGCTGAGCGTGCTGACCAGATCGGTGGCGCTAAACTGAGCACCCAGACGATTAATGACAAGCTGTGCCTCTTCCGCCATCTGTCGACGTTTGACCAGCCCCCCTCGAGTGATCTCACTGCCAAGAAAGATATTCTCTGCCACCGTCAGGTTGGGTGCCAGATTGATCTCCTGATAAATCAGGGTGATCCCCGCTGCCAGTGCCTCTTTCGGGCCTTTAATGGCATAGGGCTTACCGTCGATAAGAATTTCCCCGCTGCTGGCGGTATAGGCACCGGCCAGAATTTTCATCAGCGTACTTTTTCCGGCACCGTTTTCGCCCATAAGCGCGTGCACCTCGCCGGGCCATACGGTCAGATCCACGCCTTTGAGCGCGTAGAAGCTGCCAAAGCGTCGGGTAATTTCGCGCATTTCTAATATCGGTGTCGCCGTCATCGCCAGGCTCCCGCTGCCAGTTGTTGTCGGCGAGTGTGGCAACGCCAGATAAATGGAAAATGTCAGCGGCCATTCATATTTGTCATATTGCGCCTGGATGGCGCTTCTATACTCGCCGGAGGTGGAGTGGTAAGGAGAGACCGCAATGAGTCAGAGTCTGCACTGGCACGCTGGCGCGCGGGGTCGCCTGCTGCTGTTCAATCTGCTGGTAGTGAGCGTCACGCTGGCGGTGAGTCTGGTGGCGATTTTTGGATTTCGCCACGCCGGTCACATTCAGGAGCAGGCGCAGGCACAAACGCTCGCCGATATGAACGGCAGCCTGTCGCTGGCGAGAGACACCGCCAATGTGGCCACCGCCGCCGTGCGGCTGGCTCAGGTGGTGGGCGCGCTGGAGTACCAAAGCGAGTCGGCGCGCTTGCAGCAAACGCAACAAGCCTTACAGCAGTCATTGTCGATGCTGGCCAACGCTCCTTTAGCCGCACAGCAACCGGCGCTGTTGGCGCGCATTCGCGAACGCAGCCAGATGCTGGAACAGAGCATCAGCCAGCTGTTACGTGAAGGCCATCAGCGCCATCTGCAACGTAACGTGATGCTGAGCGGCCTGTGGCAAGCCCAGTTGCTGCTCAATCGTATTGATACCCTCGCGAGTAACGCCGCTTTTCTGCCGCTGCGTCAGCAAACCGATGCGCTATTAAAAGTGGCGATTCAATCCACCGCGCCGCAAGCCGCAGAGCAGCAGTTACAGCAGGTTTTGCCGGTCTGGTCAGCGTTACCGTTACAGGACGCACTGGCCATGCAGCGCGATCGTCTGGTCGACACCATCCACAGCCTGCAACCTGTCGCCGGACAGTTAGAACAGAGCGATATTACTATCGCCTACGCGACATATCGCATCAAAGCGCTGGTGGCGATGCTCAACAGTGACATCACCCGCTACGTCCAACTGGTGGCGCAGCAAAGCGATGCGCGCAGCGCCGTCACGCATCAGGAACTGGATTCCATCATCGGCTTTATCGGTTTGTTTATGCTGCTGGCGCTGCTGATCACCGGCTACGCGGGCTACTACATCTACCGCAATCTGGGATCGAGCCTCACGGCGATTGCCCATGCCATGACCCGACTGGCACAGGGTGAGAAAAGCGTCAATGTCCCGGGGCTGGCGCGGCGTGATGAGCTGGGCGATCTGGCGCGTGCCTTTAACGTGTTCGCGCGTAATACCGCCTCGCTGGCACACACCTCAAGATTGTTAAAAGAGAAAAGCAATCAGCTGGAATCGACGTTCCTCGCCATGCGTGATGGCTTTGCCCTGTTCGATAACAGTGGGCTGTTGGTGGTGTGGAACGCGCAATACGCCGAACTGCTGGGTATCTCACCGCGTGAACTGCATCGCGGTCTGCATTATCAACGTCTACTTGCACGCATGAATGTGCAGCTTAACGGTCTGCAGGATGCGCAGGAAGTGCGTCTGCCAGATGGTCGCACGCTGGAGTTGCGCTTCAGCCCGGTGCCGCGACGTGGCATGGTGAATACGGTGTTAGAGCGCACCACGCGCAAGGCACTGGAAGAGGCGCTACTGCACAGCCAGAAAATGAAAGCGGTCGGCCAACTGACTGGCGGCATCGCGCATGATTTTAACAATCTGCTGGCGGTAATCATTGGCAGTCTGGCATTGACGGTAGATCAACTGCCACCTGGCACCCTTGCCAGCCGTGTGGAACGGGCGCGCCAGGCCGCAGACCGTGCGGCGCAACTTACGCAACGTCTGCTGGCGTTTTCACGTAAACAGGCACTCTATCCGCGTGCGGTATCGGTGGTCGAGTTGGTAGATAACCTGCATTCGCTACTGCAACATTCACTGCTGCCCGGCCAGCAGTTAGTGGTGGATGCGCAGCGTCCCGGCTGGCCTGCGTGGATCGATGCGGGCCAACTGGAGAACGCGTTATTGAATCTGGTGGTCAACGCCCGTGATGCCATGGAGAAGCAGAGTGGTGAAATTCGCTTGCGCATCTGGAATCAGCGCACACAAGAGGCGGAAGGCAAACGTGATCGGGTAACCATTGAAGTGATCGATCATGGCTGCGGCATGTCAGCCGAGGTGCGTGAACAGGTTTTTGAGCCATTTTTCACCACCAAAGAGACCGGCAGCGGCAGTGGTCTGGGTTTGTCGATGGTGTATGGCTTTGTGCGACAGTCTGGCGGCCATATTGAAGTCGAAACCGCACCCGGCCAAGGCACGACCATACGCCTGTTGTTGCCGCGTGCGCCGGAAGCGGTACAGCCTCAGGCCACCTTATCCACCTTTGTTCCGGGCGACAGCAGCAATCGGCTGGTGTTAGTGCTGGACGATGAACCGGCAGTGCGACAAACACTATGCGAGCATTTGCATCAGCTCGGGTATCTGACACTCGAGTGCGGCGATGGGGAGTCCGCGCTTACGCTGCTGCGCCAGACGCCCGATATCGAACTGTTGATCAGTGATTTGATGCTACCCGGCCCGCTCAACGGTGCTGATGTGATTCGCCAGGCACAACAGCAGTGGCCCGCGCTGGCCACGCTGTTGATCAGCGGTCAGGATTTGCGCCAAAGCCAGGTCACCTTGCCGTTGTGTGAGCGGCTGGCGAAACCCTGGCAACAGGTGCAGTTGGCACAGGCACTGGAACGTGCCTGGCAGCGGAGTGAAAGGCTCAGTCGCGCGCGGCAGGCTGCCACAACGGCAACGGTTTCCCCGTGATATAACGTTTCCGTAGCTTGCTGGAGATCACATCCATAATCATCACCACGCCGACCAAAATAATGGTCAGGAACATCACCACATCCCAGTTCCACAGGCGCATGTTTTCGGCATATACCAGGCCCACGCCGCCCGCGCCGACAAAACCGAGTACCGCCGCCGATCGGGTATTGGACTCGATTTGATACAAACTCAGTGCCAGGAAAGTGGGGAACGATTGGGTAAAGATGCCGTAACGGTGCTTCTGCAAACTGTTGGCCCCCACCGCACTTAACCCGCGACTGGGTGAACGCTCAACCGCTTCGTGACCTTCTGCATAGAGTTTGCCAAGCAACCCGACATCCTGCATCACAATCGCCAGTACCCCTGCCAGTGGCCCCATGCCCACGGCACGCACAAAGATCAGGCCCCAAATCGCCATGTCGATACCACGTAGAATATCAAGCAGACGTCGCACCACTAAAGAGATCGGACGGGCAATAGGATCGTGCATGACATTGCGCGCCGCCAGAAAGGACACGGGCAGTGCAATGGCGGATGCGGTCAGCGTCCCGACGAACACGATGGCCAGCGTGATACCGACTTGGGTGAAGTAGTAGCCAAACGGCCAGTTAACAAAGTCCTGCCAGACAAACATGCGAAGGAAATAGCGACTCAACTGCTGGCAGCCAATAATAAAACGGCTCCATTCAATACCGAAAAATTCAAAGAAGAACAGGTAATAGAGCACCACGGCGAGTGCCACCATGGCAATACGGCGTAGGTAACGGTTTTGCGCGGCGAACAGTGCGGGATGTTCCTGCTTCAGTTTTGCCACATCTGGCGCTAAGGCAATCATCGACTTTCTCCTTCCACAACGCGACGGCGCAACCAGCCGGAAAGGGTATCCAGCAGCGAGACCACGACGATGATCAGTAACAGCGTGATGCTGACCTGATCGTAGCGATCCAGTTTGATATTGGTCATCAACTCCTGGCCAATCCCGCCCGCGCCCACCAGCCCAAGGATGGTGGAAGAGCGGAAGTTCACCTCAAGACGCATAAAACTGTATGAGAGAAAGGTGGGTTTCACCTGTGGCCAGAAGGCAAAACGCATGCGTTGCAACTTGCTGGCACCGCAGGCCGCCAGACCACGAACGGGTTTATCCGACGCGCTCTCAATCGATTCGTAAAACAGTTTGGTCAGGCTACCCACGGTGTGCAGTGCCAAGGCAAGAAAACCGGGAATCGCGCCAATGCCAAATGCCATCACAAACATTACCGCCCACGCCAGCTCTGGCATGGTGCGCAGGAAAGCGACGAAGGCGCGAATAGCGATACGCACGCTGCGCGGCGTTTGCGTGTTATCGGCAGCGAAGAAGGCCAGCACTGCGGCAACGATCACTGCAACAAGGGTTGACGAGAGCGCCAGCTGCAGAGTTTCCCAGATTAGCGGCAGCTGGAAGTGTAGACGGTAGCCCCAGTACGCCAGAGAGCCTTCGGTTTTCACATCCGCGAACAATACCGACAGATGTAGCACTGGCATCGTTTGGCCGATGTAATCGAAAAAGTGAGGCAATGATTGCCAGACAGCGACCAGATTGAATTCCGCCATCTTGCCCGCGGCAAGATAGAGTGCGACCAACAGCAGCGACCAGAGCACAGTGTCACGCTTTTGCTGGCGGCGGATACGTTGGTAGTAGTGTTCAAAATCGGTCAAGGGGGATGTCCTGTGTTTGAAAGGGTGCAGGAGGGAATCTGGTCGCCATTCATGGCGACCCTACGTAGGGTGCGCATTGATGCGCACCTCTATCAACGACAGCACCGATGGGTATTACCCGCGCGAACCTTTCATCAAATCACGCTTCATATCGATGATGTTCTGATAGTCCGCAACGGTGGCGGGACCGATGTGCTGAGCACCACCGACCGCTTTAACAAAACAGCTGTGATCTTCTTTATCCAGCTTCTTGATCGCGGCAACCACTTTCGCTTTGAAGTCAGCGGGTAAGTTGTTGCTGACCAGGATCGGGCCGTTCGGGATCAGCGGCGACTGCCAGATAATGCGAATCTGCTTCATCAGGTCTGGATGATCCATACGAATCAGACGGCCAAAAGCACCCGAGGTATAGCCGGTGTTGTAATCACCGATCAGGGAAGTCCAGGTCACCGCACCTTCAAACTGACCGTTCAACACACCGAGGATGTCCTGCTCATGACCGCCAGAGAAGGTCACGCTAGAGAAGGTGTTGTTGTACTTATCGTCAACGGTGCCACCGAACTCTTTCTTGAATGCCTGGTTTGGCATCAGAAAGCCAGAGGTTGAATCCGGGTCAGCCATGCCGAATGACTTGCCTTTCAAATCTTCCAGCTTTTTATACGGGCTGTCGGCTTTTACGATCACCACAGAGTGGTAACCCTGTGAACCGTCTTTGTCATCCACCACGATCCCCACCACGTCTACGGCTTTCGGGTTCTGCAGATAAACAGACGCATAGGATGCTGGAGACATGCTCAGCACCATATCAATTTTGTTGCCCAGCAGGCCCTGAATCACGCCTGCATAGTCAGAGGAGTTGCGCATCTTGGTATCGACATTCAGCTCTTTGTCGAAGAAATCTTTCACGCACTGGTTATCGCCAATCTGCTGAGTGGCGTTCTGGCCACCCAAAATTCCGAGGTTCAACTCTTTTGGTGCATCCGCTGCGTTAACGCCAAAAGCCATTAGAGCGCCAGTCAGTAAAGCTAAAGAGGTCAGTTTCATTCGTGGTTTTTCTCTTGCCGTGGGAGTTAGTGGAGCTGGTTAATTTCGTCGCCGTACAGCTCGTGCAGCAGGCCGTCGGTCAACTGAGAAGGATGTCCGTCAAACAGCACTTTGCCGCGCTGAATGCCGATAACACGGTTGCAGTACTGCTTCACCAGTTCAATCGAGTGCAGGTTCACCATCACGCTGATGCCCTGCTCGCTCACCTGACGCAACACATCCATGATGCGTTTGGTGTTTTTCGGATCGAGCGACGCGACCGGCTCATCAGCCAGCAGGATGCGCGGGTTCTGCATCAGTGCACGGCAAATTGCCACGCGCTGCATCTGTCCGCCCGAGAGATTCTCAGCACGCTGCAGCGCCTGCGGCAGCATGTTCATCCACTGCAGCAGCTCAATCGCCTGCGCGCGGTCTGCTTCGGAAAAGACTTTAAAGAAAGATTTCAGCGTTGAGGTCTGACTCAGACGGCCAAGCAGCACGTTGGTCAACACATCGAGACGCGGCACCAGACAGAAGTCCTGGAAAATCATGCCGCATTCGCTACGCCACTCGCGCATCTGGCGGCTGTTGAGCGTCACCACATCACGATCCGCTTGATTGGGACGGTTGCTGAGAATCGCCCCCTGTGACGCACTGATGGTGCCGTTCAGCATGTGTAACAGTGTCGATTTGCCTGCGCCAGAGCGACCAATCACGGCCACCAGCTCGCCCGCATGCAGATCGAAGCTGACATTATCCAGTACGCGGTTTTCGCCGTACGCCTTGCACAGTCCCTGTACCGACAGCACCTTGTTACCCTGCCCGGCGTGTGGAACGTAAGGATTGTCGATAACGGTTTTCAGTAATGCCTGTGCCATGATGCACTCCACTCTCTGAGGTCTTGATTGCCCGTTATTACGGGCAAATCCGATGAAGACTTGATGACAGTAAAGTGATTAAACGGTGACAGCGTAGCTTGTCGCGACGGGACTGGTTTGCCCGCCGGTTCCGAGAAAAGTGAGTTTCATGGCGGATGTTCCAGCAGTTGGCGCAGCTTCTCAAGCGTATCACTCAGTGCGCCATCGTTATTGAGCGGATGGCAGTGCGCAGGCAAGGGTTCCGCTGCGCGTGCCAGTCGTTTGCTAATCTCTGCTTCACTTTCACGTCCACGCAGCCGCAGCCGCGCTTCCAGCACCGCAGGCGACACCTGCAACACCAGCGGCAATAACCGGGCACCGTAATGCTGTTGCACTGTGGGTAGATGCAGACGTGAACCATTCACCAACACGTTTAACCCGCGTGCCAGCCAGTGGTCTATCTCTTCGCCCAGTCCATAATGCAAGCCATGCGCTTGCCAGCTAATGGCAAACAAGCCGAGGGCTTCACGTCGCCGGAATTCCGCTTCACTCAGCGCGACATGGTTTTCCCCCCCGGCATCCGCCGGGCGGGTAATGTAACGATGCGCAATCACCAACCTTTCGGGCGGCGCTTCGCGTAACGCGTTCAACAAGCTGTCTTTACCCGAGCCCGAAGGCCCGGTTAGCCAGATCAGGCGCGCCATCAGAACACCAGCCTACCCTGCGACCAGACGTGGCGAATGTGCGGATGGCCATGTTCGGTATGCGCCAGAATCAGATCGGCGCGCTGTCCTTCGGCAATCACCCCGCGATCGTGCAAGCCGATCGCGCGAGCCGGATTACGTGTCACCAGTGCGGCGGCTTGAGGCAACGTCAGGCTGTTACGCTCGTCGGCCACCAGGCGGAACACTGCATCCAGCAGGCTTGCCGGATAGTAGTCCGAAGACAGGATATCCAGCAGGCCATGGCTGGCCAGCTCCCATGCCGCCACGTTCCCGGAGTGCGATCCCCCACGAACAATGTTCGGTGCGCCCATCAGCACCTGCATTCCGCACTCACGTGAAGCGCGTGCCGCCTCAAGGGTGGTGGGGAACTCAGCGATGGTGCTGCCCACTTCATGTGATTCCGCCACGTGCGCCGCTGTGGCATCGTCGTGGCTGGCAATCGGAATACCACGTGAACGGCACAGGCTGGAGATGGCATTGCGGTTCGGCGTGGAGAATTCAGCGGCCAGCGCCAGTTGCTCACGCTCAAACTGATCCATCTGCTCATCATTCAGCGAGTACTTGCCCTGATAGTAGGTGCGGTACATCTCAAGAGAAGCGTACTGACGCTGGCCTGGTGAATGGTCCATCAACGACACCAATGACAGCTCTGGTGTGCTCATCAGCGTTTCAAACAGCGGCAGCGTGGTGTTGTGTGGCAGTTCACAGCGCAGATGCAGATGGTGATCCACACGGTTGATGCCTTTACGGTTGCTGTCCTGAATCGCGTTGATCATCTTGCTGAGGTTTTCGATGCGATGGCCGCCGTCGCGCACATCCCCCACGCCGATGGCATCTAATACTGTGGTGATGCCGCTGGCGACCATCAGCGCATCGTGGCTGCTCATAGCTGAATGTGCAGGCCAGTCCACTTTTGGGCGAGGGGTAAAAAATTTATCGAGGTTATCGGTATGCAGCTCCACCAGCCCCGGCAGCAGGAAGGCGTTTTCCCCCTCCAGCGCACCCGGCAGTTGGCTGGCGCTGTCGCTGAAGCTGGCAATGCGGCCATCGCGGATCTCCAGTGAACCCGACACCACTTCCTGTTCCAGCACCAGACGGACGTTGTTGACGATCATGCTTCTGCTCCTGTTTTTACCGGCTGCATGACGTGCAGGCGATCGGCCACGCGTGCGCGCACCGCTTCGTCATGGAAAATACCTACAATGGCGGCACCCCGTGCACGCGCCTGTTCAATCAATTCCATCACGGCGGCGCTGTTGGCGCTGTCGAGAGAGGCGGTGGGCTCATCCAGTAACAGCACCGGATAGTCGGCAATAAAGCCACGCGCAATGTTCACTCGCTGCTGTTCACCACCGGAGAAGGTGGACGGCGCGAGCGCCCATAAACGCTCTGGTACATTCAGCCGCGTCAGCAACTCTTTGGCTCGCTTTTCACAGAACGCGCGCTCCACGCCTCGCTCCAATAGCGGTTGCATCACGATTTCCAGCGTCTGCACACGCGGGATCACGCGCAAAAACTGGCTTACCCAGCCCACGGTTTCGCGGCGAATCGCCAGGATCTGGCGTGCAGGGGCTTGTGCCATATCGATCCATTCGCCCTGATGTTGCAGCCAGATGTGACCACTGTTGGCTTGGTAGTTGCCGTACAGCGCACGCAGCAGCGTGGATTTTCCGCTACCTGAACGGCCGTGCAGCACCACACATTCACCGGCGCACACTTCAAGGCTGGCGTCCTGTAACACCGGCAGCGCAGCACTGCTCTGGTTGTGCAGCACGAAGGTTTTGCTGAGTTTCTCTACGCGCAATAAAGGTTGCATGTTGATGTCCTGATGTTTGATTCGCAGTCGCCATAAATGGCGACCCTACAACGCTCCAAGCCCACTCTTACTCACGGTTATGACCCGATGTTGTAGGGTGCGCATTGATGCGCACCTGGCAAAAACGTTACGCCAATACCGATGAAACCAGCAGTTGGGTGTAAGGATGATGCGGATCGTCCAGCACCCGGTCGGTGAGACCGCTCTCCACCACTCTGCCCTGCTTCATCACCAGCAAACGGTGCGCCAGCAAGCGCGCCACGCCGAGATCGTGAGTGACAATCACCACCGCCAGATTCAGCTCACGCACCAGAGTGCGCAGTAGGTCGAGCAGTCGAGCCTGCACCGACACATCCAGACCACCGGTTGGCTCATCCATAAACACCAGCGTGGGCTGGGTCACCAGGTTGCGCGCAATCTGCAAACGCTGCTGCATGCCGCCAGAGAAGGTGGTGGGCAGGTCATCAATACGGTTGGCCGGGATCTCAACGTCCTGCAACCAGCGCATCGCCTCATTACGGATGTCACCGTAATGGCGTTGACCCACGGCCATTAAGCGCTCGCCAATATTGCCGCCTGCCGTGACCTGCGGACGCAAGCCGTCGAGCGGATGCTGATGCACCACCCCCCACTCCGTGCGCAGCAGACGGCGACGATCGCTTTCACTCAGCTGATAGAGATCCTGGGCGCGATAAAGAATGTTGCCCTGCTGCGGCGCTAAACGGGCCGACAGGCTGCGCAGCAAAGTGGTTTTACCCGAACCGGATTCCCCAACAATACCCAGCACTTCACCCGGATAGAGTTCAAAGCTGACATCTTCAAAGCCTTTGCCTGGCGCATAAAGGTGCGTCAGATTGTTGACCGCAAGCAGCGGCTGTTCACTGTGCATGCTGTTGTTCCTGCTGCTGGTGGCAAAAATCGGTATCGGAGCAGACAAACATGCGCGTACCGGCATCATCCATTACCACCTCATCGAGATAGCTGTGGCGCGAACCGCACAGTGCACAGGGTTCATCCCAGCTTTGCACGGTGAACGGGTGGTCATCGAAATCGAGGCTCTCTACTTTGGTATACGGCGGCAGCGCATAGATGCGTTTTTCACGTCCGGCACCAAACAACTGCAGTGCAGGCATCATGTGCATCTTCGGGTTGTCGAATTTCGGAATCGGTGAGGGGTCCATGACGTAGCGATCGTTGACCTTAACCGGGTAGGCATAGGTGGTGGCGATATGGCCATAACGGGCGATGTCCTCATACAGTTTCACCTGCATAATCCCGTACTCTTCCAGCGCGTGCATGGTGCGGGTTTCGGTCTCACGTGGCTCAATAAAGCGCAGCGGCTCCGGGATCGGCACCTGGAAGATCAGCACCTGATCTTCTTCCAGTGGCGTCTCAGGAATGCGATGACGCGTCTGGATCAAAGTTGCGTCTTTGGTGGCTTCGGTGGTGGCTGCACCGCTGACACGCTGGAAGAAGCGACGAATCGATACCGCATTGGTGGTGTCATCCGCGCCCTGGTCAATCACCTTTAGCACGTCGCTGTCACCAATAATGCTGGCAGTGATCTGAATACCTCCGGTACCCCAACCGTACGGCATTGGCATCTCACGCCCGGCAAACGGCACCTGATAACCCGGAATCGCGACCGCTTTCAGAATGGCGCGGCGAATGGTGCGCTTGGTTTGCTCATCCAGATAACCGTTGTTATAGCCGGTTAACTCACTCATCGTTTTGCTCCTGAACCTGTTCGCGCAGCCGTTTCAGCAACTCAAGCTCCGCCTGGAAATCGACGTAGTGCGGCAGTTTCAGATGCGAAACAAAACCTGCCGCTTCAACGTTGTCAGCATGTGACAGCACAAACTCTTCGTCCTGCGCCGGGCCGGCGATCCGTTCGTTGTACTCGGGGGCCTGCAAGGCACGATCCACCAGCGCCATCGCCATGGCCTTACGCTCTGAACGACCAAACACCAGGCCGTAACCGCGGGTGAAGTGCGGCGCACCTTCGGTTTGCGTGGTAAAGCCATTGACCATTTCACACTCCGTCAGCAGGATTTCGCCGATATCGATCTCGAAACCCAGCTCTTCCGGGCAGATGGATACGCTGAGATAGCCGGTGCGGATCTCACCAGCAAACGGATGGTTACGTCCGTAGCCGCGCTGGGTTGAATAACCCAACGCCAGCAGGAAACCTTCGTCGCCGCGCACCAGCTGTTGCAGACGGGCAGCACGGCTGGCGGGATAACCTGGTGGCTCACGGGTGATGTCACAAGGCTCACTGCCGTCATCCTCTTCACGCGCCGCCAGCCCCTCACGGGTCATCATGCTGAACACATGCGGACAATGCTCTGGCAGCGACTGATCGTCGCGCGGTGCCGCAGGCGTCTCGCCATTGGCCAGCAGCGTGAAATCGAGCAAACGATGGCTGTAATCGTAAGTGGGGCCCAATACCTGGCCGCCAGGTAAATCCTTATAAACCGCAGAGATACGTCGTTCGATGCGCATCTCGTCGGTTTCCAGCGCCAGACTGTCGGCCAGGCGTGGCAAGGTGGTGCGGTAGGCACGCAGCAGGAAAATGGCTTCCACCATGTCGCCGCTGGCTTGCTTAATCGCTAACGCGGCTAACTGCGGATCGTAAATACCGCCTTCGGTCATCACGCGATCCACCGCCAGACCGAGCTGGCCAGCAACCTGATCGCACCCCAGCTCGGCCACATCACGGTCGCCACGGCGTAAATCCGCCTGCAGCTCGTGCGCGCTGGCTATCGCCTTTTCGCCCCCTTTAACCGCGACGTACATCAGCACACCTCCACATCGGTGGTGCGTGGCAGTGCCATCATCGCTTCACCACAGGTGAAAATCAGATCGACACCCAATGGGAATGGATGGGGACGCTCACGCAGATAGGTCAGAACCGCTTCCGGCAGTTGTGGCGCAATCGCGCGAGGTTCACGCAGCCCAGGGCCAGACAGACGCAAGGTTAGACCGCCGTTAAGCGCGGGCACTTCGATGATCAGTGTGGTGCTTTTCTCCGGTGACATATTGTCGCCCGCCGCAAACTGCGCCGGATCGGGATTGGCAGCCGCATGAGTCAGGGCAAAAGGCGCATCACGGTGTTCAACAATCGGCACACCGGTATGGAAACGCAGGTTGCTGCGCAGCATCTCGCTGTCGATGCGGTTGTCTAGCCACAACGCGCTCTCCTGATCCACCAATGTCAGTAACACGGCAGTTGCCGCAGGCGACAGATCGCCCCACCCCTGTTGCAAGGGCAGAGAGACCATTACGCCTGGCTCGCTCATGGCTTTCAGGATGCGACGGAAGGCACGCTGTGAATCGGCAACCGGATGGTTAAAACTGGCCAGTAATGTCATGAGTTATCTCCGCGAACCAGCGTAAAGAAATCCACTTTAGAGCTGGCGATTTCACGCGCGCGCAGCTGACGCTGCTCTTCTCGCAGTGCCGCCAGCGGGGCAATTAATTTTTCCTGCAACAGCGCGTGGGTTTCTGGCTGTTGCAGCAGCGCATCGATCAACGCACAGCGTTCGGCGTGCGCTTTATCGCGTCCCAGCACATAACTAAAACCAAGGGTGCCATCGTGCAGTTTCACTACCGCACGTGTGACGGTGGCATCGCCCATCACGAAGCGTTTACCGCTTCCCCCCATGCGCGCTTGCAGGCGCGTCAATCCGGTTTCAGCCGGACGCACAGACTCGAAATCACTATTGAGGTGCAGCGGCTGCCAGTGGGCATTCAGGGTGTTGGCGTCACTGTGCGCCAGCACCGCAAGCCAATGCTGGCGGGCGGTTTGCTGTTTCATTCATGCTCCAGGGTGAGTTCAATCATGTCGCCACGCGTCAGGCTGACGGAGTATTCCGCTACCTGGCCGTCGCGGTGTTTATTCAGGGTGCGCACACACAGCAGCGGTGACTGCAGCGCAATCTCCAGCTGTTTACACTCTTTCGCCTGTGCGCGGCGGGTACTGATACGGGTTTGCGAACGGGTTAAATCCAGGCCCAGGTGCTGCTGCATATAGTCGTGCAATGAACCGCTCTGAAACTGTTGTAACGTCGGCCACCAGCTTAATTCAGGCAGAAAGTGGTTAATCACACACACCGGCACGCCGTTCACCCGGCGCAGGGTGCGCAGATGAATCACGTTGTCGCCTTCATTGATAGCCAACGCGCTGGCCACATCGCTGCTGGCCGGGCGCAGTACTGCTAACAGGCGCTCACTGGTGGGATGACTGCCCTGCTCTAACAGGTTCTGACTGAAGCGCGCCTGCGCATGCAGTGGGTAATCGTAAGGGCGCATCAGCACCAGGATGCCGACACCATGACGACGCTGCAGCAGCCCCTTATTGACCAGTTCATCCACCGCACGACGCAGCGTGTGGCGGTTAACTTCGTAGTGATCGGCCAGCTGTTGTTCGGAAGGCAGATAGTCACCGCAGCGATAACGCTCTTGCAGTGCCTGCTCCAGTTGGGCGGCGACCGCCTGATATACAGTGGTCGGATGTCTGGATATCTCCATCACGCTCAATACCTCATTCGCTTCAGGTTGAGGAACGCAGCGAAGGTTGCTGCGGGATGGCGACTACAGTGCGCGAGCCAGATGACAGCGCCGTGACGGCTCAATGACGCGAGGATGAATTTGTATTAGGGCAGAAGAATTGAAGCGAAACGGCTGGCGTTTCAATAAAAAATTTTTAACTGTTGCCTTTGTGACAGTCATCAAAAAAATTTCACTTATTTTCACTCATTTATCTATAGCCTTACAGGATGCAGCTTGCAGAAACTCTGCTAACTTATTAAATGACCCCTCCTTGTTACGCGAACCCTGAAATGATTAACACAATAAAACTGTCCGACGGTTTTCGCCGCAATTTTGTTCGGGAAGTGATTTTGCCTTTAGTGGCGATTTTAGTTTTAACCTTTGCCGGTGCAGGTGTTGGCCTGTTCTGGGGCACCTCTTTGACCAACGATCAAGCGCGCTCGCAGCAGCAGCGAATGATTGAGGCGTCGTTTGCTCAAAGTCTGAGCGAACACCTGCGCCAGCTCCGCAGCCTGACGCGCTGGTCGCCGCTGGCTAATCAACTCGCTTCAGGCACACCTGACCAAAACTGGCTGGATCAAAATATTGGCGGCTGGCTGTACGATATGTTCGATCATCAACTGATTCTGCTACTGGATCGGGATAACCAACCGCTGGCGGTGTGGCGCAACGGCCAGCGCGTATCCGCCGACAGTATCGGCCATTACCTGCTGGATATGCTGCGCAGCCCACTGGTGGTAAGCAGCGATGAAGTGGCGGGCCCAAGCGATCGTGCCGACTTTGTCCGTATTGGTCCGCGTGCGGCCGCACTGGCGGTGGGAGATATCAGCAGCACGCGAGAAGCGGGTCGCTATCGGCTGGTGAGCATTAAATTCCTCGATGACGGCTATTTGCGTAATCTGGCCGATCGCAGTCAGTTACAGCAGTTGCACTTTAGTGACGGTACGCCGCAGAAAGGCACCGATGCACTTTACCAACTCAATTCCCAACAGGGTGATGCCGTGGGCTATCTTACCTGGCAGCCCGATAAGCCGGGCGCACAAATGTTGCGGATGTTGGGGCCTTCTACCTTGTTGTCCGTGATTCTGATTACCTTACTGTGCCTGTTTATGGTGCGGCGTATCTGGACGTCATCGCTGAACCTGTCACAGTCGCTGTTAAAACTGGGTGCCAGCGAAGCCCAGGCACAGCACCTGGCATTTCATGACGTGCTGACCGGTCTGCCCAATCGCGCTTTGGTGGAAGATCGTTTAACCCAGGCGTTGGCTGCATCTGCGCGACACGATCAACGGGTGGCGTTGCTGCTGCTCGATCTAGACCGTTTCAAAAACATCAACGATACCTACGGCCATCATGCTGGCGATGAGCTGATCATTGAGGTTGCGCGGCGTCTGACCCACATTCTGCGAGCCACCGATACCGTCGGGCGCATTGGCGGAGATGAGTTCATCATCATCATGCCGGACGTCGATAATATTGGTCAGGTGCAGGCGCTGGCTAAACGTATTATCAGCGAGCTGAGTGAACCCTATGATCTGCAAGGCAGTGAGGCCTGGGTGGGCGTAAGCATTGGGCTGGCATTAGCCCCCAAAGATGGCATTGATCGTCTGGAGTTGATGCGCAAAGCGGATATCGCGCTGTATGAAGCGAAAAACAGCGGACGTGGCCAGTATCGTCAATTTGAGAAAGTGATGGACGAATCGTTGCGCACCCGTCAGCAGATGGCGACAGACTTACGTCATGCATTAGTCAATTTCGCTGGGCTGCGCGTGTGGTATCAGCCGTTGATGGAGATCAGTGGGCAGCGCGTGGTCGGTCTGGAAGCCCTGCTGCGCTGGCATCATCCTGTGCGTGGTGACGTTTCTCCGGGTGACTTTATCGCCATCGCTGAAGAGACCGGGATGATTATTCCGCTCGGTGAATGGGTGTTGCGCGAAGCCTGCAAAACCTCGTTAAAACTGCCGCAGGTGATTGTGGCCGTGAATGTCTCACCGGTGCAGTTCCGCGCCAGCGGCTTTGTTGAACGCATTATTGAGATTGTGCGTGAAGAAGGTGCCAACCCGCAGCATATGGAGCTGGAGATCACCGAAGGCGTGCTAATCGAAGATGAACACGAGGCGCGTAACAATATCATTGCGCTGCGCGAAGCCGGTTTCCGCATTGCGCTGGATGATTTCGGCACTGGCTACTCCAGCCTGAATTACCTCAGCACTTTCCCGGTAGATAAAATTAAGATCGACCGCTCGTTCACCCAATCATTGGGTGTCGCACAAAACTCTACCGCGATTATTGAATCGGTGGTGCGCCTCGGACACGCCATGGGCTTAACCGTCACCGCCGAAGGGGTCGAGACCGAAGGCCAGAAAAACGCCCTCGCCGACGCTGGATGCAATCAATTGCAGGGGTATTTATTCAGCCAGGCAGTGCCGTACGAAGAGATTGAGAAGATGGTGTAGTCCAGGTGCGCATAAATGCGCACCCTACGATTAAACAGTTATGACGGAAAATCCGTATCCAACGACATTTGTTTCCATGCCTCTATCTGCGCCAGACGCTCTTTCAGTTTGCTCGTCACTGCATCATAACCCCATGCGCCCATCACCAGATGGCGGGGAGGGTTGTCATGTTCCGTGATGGCAATCATCGCGGTCGCGGCGCGTGCGGGGTCACCCGCTTGCGTGCCACTGTAGGCGGAGGTGGCTTTCATACGTGCGGCAGCGGTGTCGGCGTATTCTGGCAAGTTGCTGGGGGTCTGATGCAACGAACGTCCCGCCCAGTCGGTGCGGAACGGGCCCGGTTCAACACAGGTCACATGGATGCCTAAAGGCGCGGCTTCCAGCGCCAGCGAATCAGACCAGCCTTCAACCGCATGCTTGCTGGCAGAGTAGTAACCCGAGCTGGCAAAGCCAATAAAACCGGCCACAGAGGTGATATTAATCACATGCCCACGGCGCTGCTTGCGCATCCCTGGCAGCACCGCGCGGGTCAAAGCAAACAGGCCAAACACGTTGGCATCAAATTGCGCGCGGATCTCGTTTTCATCGCCCTCTTCCACCGAACTTTGATAACCATAACCCGCATTGTTCACCAGCACATCGATGGTGCCGAACTTCTCCTGTGCGGCGTGGACAGCGCGATGAATGCTGCTCTGATCGGTCACATCCAGCTCTACCGCCAATGCGTTCTGGTGGCCCGCAACCAGATCCTGCACCTTGCTGAGATCGCGTGCGGTCACCACGGTATTAAAACCACGCGCAATGGTCTGTTGTGCCAGTTCACGACCAAAGCCGGTAGAGCACCCCGAAATAAACCAAACCGGTGTGTTTGCTGAAGCCATAGTGAAGTCCCCTTAAAGGTGCCCGATGAACCGTCATCGGGCAAGGTCAATAACTATGGCAAAGCCGCGCCGCTGAGATTAGCGCTTAGTGCGAAGCGGGCATCATGGCGGGATAGCGCTGCTGCAGTTCACTAAAAATCTCGGACATCGGCCGCCCGGCATCCAGCGCAACGGCTTCAAACACCTGCTGTTTCAGGAAATGCCGCCAGGTTATTGGCGCTGATGCCAGAAACGCCGTGAGCAACTGATAGCGCCCCAGGGTCCAAACCTGTTCAAAAGCCGTCCGTGCCGGACCGTGGTCGAAGTGCTGAGCAACATTTACCCGCATCTCCGCACGCAAGCGTGAAGTGTCTGCCTGGTCAATTTCACCCGCCACGATCGCCACCCCGTAGCGGTCTCGTGCAACCAGCACAGAGACAAATCCACAGCGCACATCTTGCAGCACGGCCTCTGCGTCACGCTCTGCTGGCAAACCGTAGCCGCCCGCACCCGGTCCACGCACCTCAACGATATCGCCGGGCTGACAGCGGATCACATCGGTATTACCGTGTTCAATGACTTGCCCGTTCCGCAGCGTGCGGAAGTGCGACAGTGCGCCCGACTCGCCGCCCAGCACCCCGGCCGAGGCAAACACTGATCGATTGCGGTTACGCGCTGTGACCGTGGTATTCGGTGCGAACACTTCGAACGCCATCTCTGTCGCCAGACCGCCACGATAACGCCCCGCACCGGCGCTGTCTGCCGCCAGACCATAGCGATGAAAATGAATCGGCACTTCTGCCTCATTGATCTCAATTGGCGTGTTTTTCAGGAAAGCGGACAGTCCGCCTGATCCGTCTGGACCATCGTGACACGGCGTCCCTCCTGCACCACCCCCCACCGGGCCGAGCGATGCCACCACGCTGCGATTCAAACTGTCGCTGGTGCGAATATTCATGATTGAGTTTCCGCCCGGAGAGTTGGCCGGAAGGCGATCCGGTAGCGCCTGCGAGAACACCCCAATGGTCGCAATCTGCGATAACGCGCAGGTCAGCGAGCGCATCCCAACTGCAGCAGGTGCCTCGCAGTTCATCACCGTCCCCGGCGGCAAAATCGCGCGCGTCGGCCGTAACGTACCCGCATTAAGCAGTAGCTGGCGATCCAGCGTGGAAAGCACGTAAGTCACCCCCACCAGCGCCAGAGGATGGCGCTCGCGTCCACCGGTTGGCATATTCAGTGAAGATGTCAGTTGGGGATCGCTGCCGGTGTAATCCAGCTCCAGCGTGTCGCCGGTGATGCGCAAAGTGATCGCCACGCGACAGGGGAAGCCGCCTTCGCCATCTTCATCGGCAAAGTCCGCATAGAAGTATTCCCCGTCGGGAATGGTAGCGATGATGCTGCGCGCCTGCGCTTCCGCATAATCCAGAATGCCGGCAATCCCCTGGCGGAAATCCTCGATGCCAAAACGCGCAATGATGTCATGGATCTTGCGCTCGCCGACGTTAACCGAAGCAATCTGCGCTTTGAAATCACCCCAGTTTTGATCCGGCGCGCGCACGTTGAGCCGCATAATGCGCGCCACTTCGTCATTCATTTCTCCGTTGCGCACCATCTTCAGCGGCGGAATGCGAATCCCTTCCTGCGCGATGTCGGTCAAGGAGCGCGACAGAGAAGCCGGTACGGCACCGCCGACGTCGGTGTTGTGAATGTGCCCCACCACAAAGCAGACAATCTCACCCTGATGGAACACCGGTTTCCAGATGTGAATATCGGGCGTGTGAGTCGCCACGTTGCCCGCGTAGGAATCATTGGTGATGCAGATATCGCCCTCGTCATAACTGTCGATCAACGCCAGCACCGGGCCGTAATCGATACCACTGTACCAGGGCGCGCCAAAGCTGCGCGGAGACGCAAAAGCCAGACCGTCACGGCTGACGATTTGACAGGAAAAATCTTCAGTTTCTTTCACGAAGGTGGAGTGTGCCGTGCGCATTAGCGTGAAGGCCATGGCATCCGCGGCGGCGGCACAGTAGTTCGCCAGGATTTGCAGATTACGTCCATCAATAGCCATATCAGTTCGCCTCCACTGGGGTGATCAGCAGGTTGCCAAAGGTATCCACGTCCACCTGCATCTGTGGTGGTACGCAGGTGGTGCAGTCGTCTTGCGCAATAATCACCGGACCCGTCAACTGATGCCCGGCACGCAGCGTGCTACGGGCGATAACAGCCACCTGATGCGACGCGCCATCAATCCAGGCCGGAACGTATTTCACCACCTCAACCGGGGCTTCCGCTGCGGGTAACCTAATCAGCTCAGGTTTCGGCGTGGGCGAGGCAATCACTAAACGCAGGTTGATGAGCTGAACAGGCGCTTTGGCATCAAAATGGCCAAACAGCTGATGATGCTGGCGATCAAACGCCTGATGCAGTGCAACCTTATCGGCCTGAGCCAGCCATTGCGGCTCCAGTGCCACTTCAATTTCAAACGACTGGCCGCGATAGCGCATGTCGGCGCTGTAGTGCAGCGTAAACGGCATCTGGGCACCGTGCTGTTCGGTCAGCCAGTCACGTGCGCGTTGGCTCAGTGCCTCCGCTTCGGTTGCCAGACGATCTGCCAGTACGTTGTCCAGATCGCTGTACAGCGTGCGGATAAAATCATTGCGGATATCAGCCACCAGCCCACCCAAGGCCGACAACACGCCCGGCGTCGGCGGCACAATCACGCCTTTCATGTTCAGTTCACGCGCGAGGAAGCAGCCCATCATCGGCCCGGCACCGCCAAACGCGAGGAACCAAAACTCACGTGGGTCTAGCCCAAAACGTGACAACAGGCCGCTGGTGTCACCGTACATACTGGAAATAGCCAGCTCGATGGCGGTTTCCGCCGTCTCTTCCACCGTGATGCCGAGTTGGTCCGCCAGAGGTTGCCATGCGGCACGTGCTGCGGCGACATCCACTTTGACCGCGTTGTAACCGAGATCGCCGTGGCCGATCATGCCGCAAGCCGCAAAGGCATCGGTGGCGGTGGGTTGCGTGCCACCGCGTTGGAAACACACCGGACCCGGCAGCGATCCGGCGCTATCTGGCCCCATCTGCAGCACGCCTTGCTTGTCGATCCACGCCAGCGACCCGCCGCCCTGCCCAACCGAGGTCACGGCCACTGACGGAATATAAATCGGAAAATCTCCGATGATTTCCCCGTTGCCCTGCGCCACTTGCCCATCAATGATCACCGCCACATCGGCACTGGTTCCACCGATATCGAGGCTGAGGATTTTGTCGAAACCGCAGGCGCTGGCGAGGAAGCTGGCCCCGATCACTCCCGATGCCGTGCCGGAGAGCACCATCTGTACGCACTCGCTTTTGGCCTGCTCGACCCCCATCACACCACCGTTGGATTTGGTGATGCGCGGTGCTGGCTGCACGCCCATGGTGTGCAGCGCGCGCTCAAATGATTCGAGGTAGTGAATCACCATCGGCTGCACATAGGCATTGATGGTGGCGGTAATGGTGCGTTCGTATTCGCGGATAATTGGCCAGATATCGGCCGAACAGGAGGTGAGCAGTTCGGGGGCCACTTCATCGATAATGGCTTTCACCGCCGCTTCGTTGTGCCGATTGCGATAGCTGTGTAGCAACGACACCACAATCCCCTGACAACCCGACGCGCGGGCTTTTTCAATCGACTCCAATACGCTTTGGCGATCTACCTGCTGCAAGACATTGCCGTGGCGGTCGGTGCGTTCTTTAATCGCGAACACCCGATTGCGGGAAATTAAAGGCGCTGGACGGCGTGAGAAGAGATCATGGATATGCGGGATCTTCAGACGCGCCAGCTCCAGCACGTCGCAGAAACCGTCGGTGGCGAACAGCGCCAGCCGCACACCGCGACGCTGGATCACCGCGTTGATGCCCACGGTGGTGCCGTGGGTGAAGTAGTCAATGTGCTGCGGTTCAATCCCGTCTCGCTGCTGCAACTGTGCCAGTCCGGTCAGAATTTCACTGCCCGGCTGATCCGGACGCGACAGCACTTTTAAGGTATGAATCTGATTGGTCTGTTCATCCAGCACGGCGAAATCGGTAAACGATCCGCCAATATCAACGCCAACGCGGTAACCCATGGTGAGAAAGCTCCATTATCAGGAGAGAGGAAATTCCATCAGTTTTTGTGGGTCCTGCACCACACGCCAGCCAAGGCGTTGATACAGCTGATGGGCATCATTAGTGGAGAGCATCCAGCGGTGTACGGTGGCCAGTTCCGGGTGCGCACGCACGCAGGTCGCCAGCCAACTCCCTAGCCCGTGACCTCGCCAGTTTTCGTCAATCATCACATCGCACAGCCAGCCGAAGCGGGTGTAATCCGTCACCAGGCGCGCAAAGCCAATTTGCTGTTGTTGGTGATAGATACCAAACGGCAGTGAGCCGGCAAAAGCACGTTCGGTTTTGGCTCGTGGCTGGTCTTTGGCCCAGTACGACTTTTCCACCAGCTGTTGGTGGATGTAGTCCATGTCCAGACGCTGACGTTCGGTGGAGACAGTGAAGTCATCGCGCTGCCAGCGGTGATCGGCAAAAGTTAAGGCGGTCATGGCAACTCCTTGTAAAGGGATAAATTAAGTGTACGGGTGCGCAGGAACATGGCGTGATTGAAGCCATGGCCTGAACAGTAAAGATAAAGGGAATTTAAGGCGGGGAAGAAATTTTATGCTGTGGGATTCGGTGCGCGCGATTTCCCTCACCCCAGCCCTCTCCCGCTAGCGGGCGAGGGAGCCGATCGGTGCGAGTGTTAGGACCAGAGCCCAATGGGGAGCAGATGGTGTGATGGGCAGGATAAGCGCCCGATGGGTAGCAGATCAGTGCGATTAATATGGTTAGAGCCAATAGCTGGCAGGGGCACAAGCGGTCCCTTCTCCCGCTGGCGGGAGAAGGTCAGGATGAGGGCAGATTACACACCAAAATCAACCGGATTATGCTTCGAAATCAACGACCGCAACGGCACGCTGCTTTTCATAATCGGTGACTTAATCACGATATAACTGAAGTACTTATCGATGCCGATTTGCGCGTCCAGCATCTTCTCAATCACTTCCTGGTAGTGCTCAATGCTGCGGGTAATAAAGCGCAGCAAATAGTCATAGCCGCCGGTAATTAAATGGCACTCCATCAGCTCATCCACATCGCGCACGGCATTTTCGAATTTCATAAAGTCTTCGCGGCGATGACCCGAAAGCGTCACTTCGGTGAAAACTGTCACGGAATCGGTGATTTTGGTCAGATTGATGTGGGCTTCATAGCCGGTGATAAAACCCGCCTGCTCAAGGCGTTTCACCCGTTGCAAGCAGGGGCTGGGCGAAAGACCTACGGCGTCGGCGAGATTGACGTTGCTGATACGGCCATCTTTTTGTAGTTGCACCAGAATGTTGATGTCGATGCGGTCGAGTTTCATTAAGCCGTTCATAGCACCCCTCATTGTTGACCAATCGCGCAGGTTGTTACGATGGTATATCACGCTTTGACGTGGCGGCGCTAGCGTCTGCGCGCACCACGTTTTATTTTGGTCCAGTAAATAATTCCAGAGATATCAATGAGGAAGCGGGATTTATCCGAGACGACCGCTGGCACGCGCCAATGCAATATCAAAAATATGCAGCGCTTCTTCCAGTTGTGAATCTGTGGTCACCAGTGGCGCGAGGAAGCGTACAACGTTGCGATGCAGTCCGCACTTAATCAGCAACAACCCCTCCTGGCAGGCGCAATCGAGGATTTTTTGCGTCATCGCCGCATCAGGGCGTTTGGTTTCAAAGTCGATGATCTCCACCGCCTGCATAAAGCCCACGCCGCGCACTTCACCAATGCAGGCATATTTTTCCGCCAACTGCTGCAGACGCGCATTGAGTTGTTCACCCAGCTGATGACTGCGGGCCAGCAGATTGTCGTGCTCCAGCAGATCCAGCACCGCCAGTGCCGCCGCGCAACCCAGCGCGTTACCGCCGTAAGTGCCGCCGAGGCCTCCCGGTAACGGCGCATCCATGATCGCGGCCTTACCCACCACACCTGAAATCGGCAAACCACCCCCGAGACTTTTCGCCACCGTCACCAGATCCGGCGTGATGCCAAGCTGCTGGAAGGCAAACATGGTGCCGGTGCGTCCAAATCCAGTCTGCACCTCATCAAGAATCAACACGATGCCGTGTTTTTCCGTGATACGACGCAGCGCCTGCATAAAGTTGGCACCCGCAGGCAGGAATCCGCCGTCACCCTGTACCGGCTCGATAATAATGGCGGCCACGCGTTCCGGCATGATCTGCACCGCAAACAGCTGATCCAGTGCCTTCAGGCAGTCATCATCACTGACACCATGGAAAGCATTCGGATAGGGCAAGCGGTAAACTTCCGACGCGAAAGGTCCGAAGTTCTGTTTGTAAGGCTGACTCATGCCCGTCAGGGTGCAGCCCAGCAGCGTACGACCGTGAAATGCGCCGTCAAAGGCTATCACACCGCTGCGATTGGTGTGCGCACGGGCGATCTTCACGGCATTTTCTACCGCTTCCGCACCGCTGGTAAAGAACACGCTTTTATAGGCTTCTCCATTGCCCACTAAGGCATTCAGGCGCTGCGCCAGCTCAATGTAACCTGGGTAAGCCACCACCTGGAAACAGGCGTGTGACACCAGACCGAGCTGTTTTGTCACCGCATTCACCACCGCCGGATGGTTATGCCCGACGTTGAGCACACCAATACCACCTACAAAATCGAGATAGCGATTGCCCTCGACATCCCATACTTCACTGCCTTTCGCCCGCTCAATCACCAACGGATGCGCGGTGACCACACCACGTGGCACATTCTGCTCACGTGCATCCAGTAACAGGCCGTTATCGGTATACGTTTGCTGCTCCGCCATGACATTCTGCATTCTCAAAACCCTCATCCACGTAACGTTCGGTTGGCTCAAGTATCGCAACCCGTTGGTTTCTCACGCTGCTGTAATCACTACTGCAGCGGCATTTCCTGTCAAAATCTTCTGCCATTCAGCCGGGAAATTCTGCACGCAGCGCATGGCGGGCAATTGCCGTCAGTGCCTGAATACCGTGTGGGATCACCGCGTCATTAAAGTCGTAAGAGGAGTGGTGCAACGGCAGGCTGGGAGCCGAACCCAACCACAGGTAAGCACCGGGTTTCGCCTGCAGCATAAAGGCGAAATCTTCCGAAGTCAGAGCCGGTTGTTTGGCCTGCTGTGCGGGCATACCGGCTTCGCCAAGTGCATCCAGTGCCAGTCGCGCCACATCACTGTTATTCACGGTGGCCGGGTAGTAGCGCAGATAGCTCACCTCCGCCTGTAAACCGTGTGCCGCCGTGACATGCTGCGCCATCTCACGCAGGCGCGTTTCAATGATGTCCTGCGCGGCAGGGCTAAAGGTTCTGACCGTGCCGGTGATGCTGGCTTCCGCCGGGATCATGTTGTGTGAGAAACCGCCCTGCATGCGTGTGACGGTCAACAGGCCCGGCTCACAGGGATCCAGCGCACGTGCCACCAGCGTGTTGAGTTGCACCACCAGTTCACTGGTGGCCAGCAGGGTGTCACGCGTCAGGTGCGGCTGCGCGGCATGTCCGCCGCCCCCTTTCACGGTGATATCGAAACGGTCGGCCGCCGCCATGATCGCACCCGGACGCGTCTGCACTTCGCCCAGTGGCAGTTCAGGCCAGTTGTGCAGGGCAAACACCGCATCGCAGGGAAACTGCTGGAACAGGCCATCGTCGATCATCGCTTTCGCGCCCGCTAAGCCCTCTTCGGCGGGCTGGAAGATAAACACCAGCGTGCCGTCAAAATCCCCCTGCTGCGCCAGTTGGATCGCCGCACCGAGCAGCATCACGGTATGGCCGTCATGGCCACAGGCGTGGCAGACATTGGCATGCACGCTTTTCCAGGCTTGGGTGCCGTTATCCTGCATCGGTAGTGCATCCATATCGGCACGCAGGCCGATGATGCGTGAGCCGCTACCGCGTTTGAGCACACCGACCACACCGGTCTTGCCCAGACCGCGATGCACCTCAATGCCGTGCTCCTCCAGCAGTTGCGCCACAATGCTGCTGGTGCGTGTTTCCTGATATCCCAGCTCGGGATGGGCGTGCAAATCCCGCCGCAGAGCGACTAACTGTTCCAGCTGCATCTCAATATCCCCGTTTGCGATCGATAAGGCCGACCATCGGTTCGCCGCGTTGATAGCGGCGCAGATTATCCAGCAGTGCCGCCACTGCACTGTCGGTTTGCGTCTGGCTGGCAATGTGCGGTGTGAGCCAGATAGCAGGGTGCTGCCAGAACGGATGTTCTGGCGGTAAAGGTTCGGGGTCGGTGACATCGATCACCGCCGCACTCAGCTGCCCGCTGTCCAGCGCCGTGAGGAGATGGTCATCAACCAGTTGCGGGCCACGCCCCACCTGCACCAGTGCCGCTCCCTTGGGTAACTGCGCAAACAGTTCAGCATTGAGTAAACCGCGCGTGGACTCCGTGAGCGGCAGCAGACACACCAGAATGTCGCTGTGGGCGAGAAACTCGCCCAATTGATCTGCGCCATGCCAGCAACGTACCTCCGCGATGTCACGCGGCGTGCGGCTCCAGCCGGCGCAGTCAAAGCCTAAAGAAACCAACTGCTGTAAGGATGCCTGACCGAGTTCCCCCAAGCCCATCACCCCAACCCGACGCTGATTTGCGGTACGGATCGGATGGGTTTGCCACTGCGCAGCACGCTGCTGCTGGAAATAGCGCGGCATATCACGATGCAGCCCCAACACAGCAAAGGTGACGTACTCCACCATGCCTTGCGTCAGTCCGGGTTCAATCATGCGCACCACCGGTAACTCAGCGGGAAGCTGACTGAGATCGAACTGATCTGCGCCCGCACCCACGGACAGCAGTGCTTTCAGATTCGGGAAGGTTGCCATCACATCTTCGGGCGGCTGCCAGGCAACCAGTAGTTCAACCTGCTCTGCGTCACCCACATCCGGCCAGATATGCATCTGCACATCCGGTGCATGTTTGGCCAGCCAACGCTGCCAGTGTGCGCCGCGTGTCGCTTCGGATTTATAGACGATATGCATCAGGCCATCGCCTGGGTCATCAACCCAAACGCCTGCATCTCACCGGCTTGCGGTGACCACGGCATTCCCCGATACATGGTGGTAGGTGCATCCACTTTGATCAAACCAATACTTTCCAGCCAGCTCGCCAGCGGCAACGCACTGTCGGTATCGATGCGAACAAACTCGCCGCGTAAGCCCTGCATCAGGGCGGAGATCAGCGCCTGTGCGATGTCCACATTCAGTGCAATCACCGGACCAATCGCCCAGCCATGACCAAAACGGCGCAGGCTGGCAAAACCATGCACCCGCTGTTGCGCATCCTGCAGTAACACCGTCTGGTGCTCGGCAATCAAGGTATTGATCAGTGGCGCGCGCCACATGCCGTGTGCCTGATGGTCCAGTTCAGTCAGCCCTTCCACATCCCCCACTTGCGCGTTGCGCAGCGTGAGGCCGGTCGGCAGGTTGACGGCCGGCTCAGCCGCCAGTTCGCGCGTCTGGTGCTGCTGAATGGCACCGGTAACCACAAAACCGAGCTTTTCATACAGCCCCTGACCCATTTCAGTCGCGTGCAGGCGAATGCAGCAATCCGGGAATTTTTCCATCACTGCCAGCATCAGTTGTTTACCGATACCGCGCCCCTGGCAGTCAGGGTTCACCACCACCAGACCAATGGTGGCGGCGCTATCGCCCCAGCGCCAGCCAAAGGCACTGCCGACAAATTTACCCTGTTCTTCGGCGACCACGCCTTCACCTAATGCCAGCGCCTGCTGCCAGTCTTCGCGGCGATGCGGCCACTTCAATTGTTGAGTGATGGCATAGCCATGTTCAATATCGTCCTGCGTCATGGCACGTAATCTGATGCTCATGTTCTGCTCCTTACATCATGCCTGGTGCGTCAAGGCCGCTGCCATCCACCAGGCGGGAATAACGATACGGGGTCGGATCGACCACCGGTGTGTTGTGGGTCGCGAGATCGGCCGCCAGCCGACCTGCCCCAGGTCCGATACCAAAGCCATGCGCACTGTAGCCAGCGGACAGCACCAGCCCCGGTAATTTGGCCACCGTGGAGATCACGGGAATCGCATCTGGAGTGCTATCAATCATGCCGCCCCACGCTTGCGCCAGTTTGAGGTTGGCGAGAGCCGGATACTCTTTGCGCATCGCGGCTAACCCTTCCTGCACGATGCTCGCATCTGCTGCGGGATCGAGAATGCGCATGCGCTCAAACGGTGATTCACGGTCGAATGCCCATCCTCCCAACGCTTCTGGTCCGGTGAAAAAGGGTTTAAGACCGAGGTTCACTTTAAGGTTCTTACGCCGACTCTTAAAGGTGGGATAGAACTGACGCGCGTAGCGAATACCCTGGGCACCCGGCTCCAGACGTCCACGCCCGGAAACCGCCACCGTGTAACTGCCATCGATCTGCGGACGACAGGCAAAACCGGGGGTATAGAGCGGCATACCGATCGCTTGTTCGAGCGGCTGCGTACGAAACGCCGTACCGATTACGTTGCCGAGCGGCAGGTCGATACCGTGGCGACGGCAGAACATCGAGGTCCATGCCCCTGCTGCGCAAATCACGCGGGTGGTTTTAATCAGGCCGCGCTCAGTCCAGACGCCGCTGACCGCACCTGCCGCGATATCCAACCCACGTACCGCACACTGCTGAAACACCAGCGCACCGAGACGCTGTGCGCCGATGACCAATCCTGGCGCGGCCAGACGCGGCTCAGCGTGACCATCAGTGGGCGATGAAACGCCACCGAGCCACGCGGTAGTGCTGCCCGGCGTCATGGCTTTGGCCTGAGCGGCGGTAAGAATGTCGCTTTTTACGCCGTAGTTTTTCGCCATCTGGTTCCACTTATCCCAGGCGGCAATATCCGATTCAACGCGCGTGGCGTACACCAGCCCACTGCGACGAAAACCCAGATCCTCACCGGTTTCAGCTGCCAGCTCACCCCAACGTTGCAAGGCATGGATGATCAGCGGGAGTTCGCGCTCATCACGATTTTGCTGTCGGCACCAGCCCCAGTTGCGGCTCGACTGCTCTGCACCAACCAGACCTTTTTCGATCAGCACCACCTTGAGTCCCTGTTTCGCCAGCTCCCAGGTGGCAGCTGAACCGGCAATACCGGCACCGATCACCACCACATCAGCGGATTCCGGGAAATTTGCACTGTCCTGTACATAGCGAATCGGTGCAGGCATAGGGTGACTACCTCATATTATTTGTATTGGTGCGGTGTGGCTTAATGCCCTCACCCTGGCCCTCTCCCGCAAGCGGGAGAGGGAACTGACCGGTGCGATGATGAATACTTGCTCTATTTTTATGGCCGCAGTGAGCGGTCCCCTCTCCCCTTGGGAGAGGGAACTGACCGGTGCGATGATGAATACTTGCTCTATTTTTATGGCCGCAGAGAGCGGTCCCCTCTCCCCTTGGGAGAGGGTTAGGGTGAGGGAAACATCCCGCACCTACTCCGCTTTCAACACTTCTTCATGCTCATCCAGCCAGCCTTGACGCAGCTCTGGCACCGCCCGTTTCAAACGTTCGAAATAGAGCTCGCTGGTGGGCTTGTCGTAATCCGCACGGGCGATCTGCGTGACAATACGGCCTGATTTCATCACCACGATATCGTCACACACGGCGCGTACCGCGTGCATATCGTGGCTGATAAACAGCACCGACAGTCCCAGCTCGCGGCGCAGTTCACTGATCAGATCCAGTACCGCCGCTGCCACCACGGTATCCAGCGCGGAAGTCACCTCATCGCACAGGATCAGATCCGGCTCGGCTGCCAGCGCGCGAGCCAGATTGACACGCTGCTTCTGCCCCCCCGACAGCGCCCATGGGCGTCGCCACAGCACAGTGCGCGGCAGTTTGACCAGATCCAACAGTTGATGCAGGCGGCGCTGCAGATCGGCCCCTTTCAAGCCGTGGAACAGCGCCAGCGGACGTGAAAGGATACGCTCAACACTGTGCGCCGGGTTCAGCGCGGTATCGGCCATCTGGAATACGTACTGAATACGTCGCAGCTCGTTATCCGGACGCTTGTGCATGTCGCCATTGATATAGTGACCATTGAACAAGATGTGACCGTGACTCGGTGCATTCAGCCCGGCAATGGCATGGGCCAGCGTGGTTTTACCCGAACCCGACTCGCCGATAATGCCAATCGCCTGCCCTTTCCACAGCTTCAGGTTGATGTCTTCGAGTATCAGCGTTTTCGGCTTACCCTCTTTGTCACGCGGGCCATAACCCGCGCTGAGATCGCGCACTTCCATCAGTGGCAGCACATCCGCTTCGGCACAGGTCCAGCTACTTTCACGCTCTTTCTGACGTGCCGCATCCATCAACAGCTGGGTGTATTCTGCCTGCGGTGCACCAATCAAGGTTTCGGTGGTGCCGTATTCGGCCATTTTTCCGCGCAACAGCACCAGAATACGGTCGGCCATCTGCGCCACCACGGCCAGATCATGACTGACATAAATCGCCGTCACGCCACGTTGCGCCACCACGCGGCGAAACGCTTTCAACACTTCAACTTGCGTGGTGACATCCAGTGCGGTGGTCGGTTCGTCGAGGATCACCACATCAGGATCGCCAATCAGCGCCATCGCGGTCATCAGGCGTTGTAACTGCCCACCTGAAACCTGATGCGGGAAGCGATCGCCAATGGTGTCTGGATTGGGCAACGCCAGTTCACGAAACAGCGCTATCGCCTTCTCTTTTGCCGCTTTGCGCTTCATGGTGCCGTGGATCACCACCGGCTCGATCACCTGGTCAAGAATACGCATGCCGGGGTTAAAAGAGGCCGCCGCACTCTGAGCGATATAAGCCACCTTGTTACCACGAAATTCCCGTAGCTGGCCGGGCGACAAGCTGCGCACGTCGGTGCCCGCCATGTGAATGTTGCCGTCAGCAATGCGGCAACCATGGCGCGCATAGCCCATCAAGGCCATGGCGATGGTGGTTTTCCCGGAACCCGACTCACCAATCAGCGCCAGCACTTCGCCTTTTTGCACGGTAAAACGGATATCGGAGACCAGATCAATCTCTTCACCTTTGTCGGTCTCTGCGGTGACTCGCAGGTTTTCTACTGAAATCACCGGCATGGCGGTATGGGGTGTCACGTTCATGCTCCCTCCTTCGCCAGCGTCAGCGGGCGCATCTGCTGTAGGCTGTCGATAAACAGGTTGGCGCCGATGGTCAGGCTGGCAATCGCCACCGCGGGCATGAGCACCGCAGGCGAGCCGTTGAACAGCCCTTGCAAGTTTTCACGAACCAGCGTACCCCAGTCGGCATACGGCGGTTGAACACCCAAGCCGAGGAAGCTCAAGCCGCTCAACAGCAGTACGATGTAGACAAAACGCAGACCGAAGTCGGTTAACATCGGGTGCACCATATTGGGCAGGATGTCGTGGATGGCGACGTACCAGCGGCTTTCACCCCGCAAGCGCGAGGCCCGGACATAATCCATATTGCGCAGACTGCTGGCCATGGCAAAGGCGATACGAAACGCGCCCGGCCAGTAGGTAAAGGTTGCGGTGAGGATCAGCATCGGCAGCGAAGAACCAAATACCGCCACAATCATCAGTGACAGCACTTTGCCCGGCAGCACCAGCATCGCATCGTTAATGCGGCCCAGCAGTTCCTCCAGCCAGCGCCCCGCTACCGCAGCCAGCAACGCCAGCAAGGTGCCGATCAGGCTGGCACCTAAAGCGGCGGTGAGTGCCAGACCAATCGAGAATTTTGCGCCGTACAGAATACGGCTCAGGATGTCGCGACCGAGGTAATCCGTTCCCAGCAGATTATCGGCCGTCATCCCGCCCAACATCGGGCCACCGCCAATATCGTCGATGTTATGCGGTGCCAGCTGGTTGCCGAACAGCGCCATCGCGACCCAGAACAGTGAGATCAGTAAGCCAATACGACCCGATACCGAGAGCGACTGAAAGAGACGTACAGGAAGCAGTAAGTTATTCATCAGCTCCTCCATTTCGGGTTAAAGGCGATGGTCAGCACGTCCGCGATCAGCAGCAGTACCAGATAACAGGCGGCGAACATCATCACGCACAGCTGCACAACCGGGAGATCGCGGTTACTGACCGCATCCACCAGCGCACTGGCGAGCCCTGGGTAGCTAAAGATCGATTCGATGATGATCACACCGCCAAACAGATACGACAGACTCAGCGAAATCGCGTTGGCAATCGGCCCCACCGCATTTGGCAGCGCGTGGCGCAGGACCGCACGCAACGGCGACACCCCTTTCAGCAGCGCCATTTCGAGATAGGGACTGTCGAGCTGGTTGATAATCGCCGAACGCGTCATACGTGCCATCTGCGCTACCAGTACGCAGCACAGTGTCATCACCGGCAACGCATAGGCTTTCAGGTAGCTGACCAGATCCATATCCGGGCTGCCGAACGACATCGCCGACACCCAATGCAGTTTCACCGCGAAGATCAGCACCGCCACTGTCGCCACCAGAAACTCCGGCACCGCCACCGTGGCCATGGTGCTGATTACGAGGAAACGATCCAGCGCCGAGCCCCGTTTCATCGCAGCAAGAATGCCGATAACCAACGCCAGCGGCACACAAATCACCGTTGTGATCGCCGCCAGTTCGAATGTGGCCGGAATGCGCTGCGCCACCAGTTGCGTCACCGGGAGATGACTGGCGAACGAGGTGCCAAAATCACCGTGCAGCATGCCCCCTAGCCAGCTGAAGTAACGCACCAGCAACGGCTGGTCGAGACCCAACTGCTGGCGTAACGCCGCCACCGTTTCCGGCGTGGCGTTCTGCCCCAGAATCATCTGCGCGGCGTCGCCAGGCAGCAGACTGGTGATAAAAAACACCACCGCCGAGACGATAAGCAAGGTCAGGATGCCGGCACCTACGCGCCGGGCAATCAGGAACAACATGTATCGGTTCATCGGCGACCTCCTCTTACGGGTGATAAATCAAGCTTTCAGCCAGGCGAACTCATGGAAGCGATAGCCCATCATCATGCCGCTTGGCCAAGCCTCAATGCCGCCGACTTTCTTGCTGTAGCCATCGGTGGTACTGATAAAGGTCGGGATGATGGTGCCGCAGTGATCGTAAATCAGCTTCTGCATATCGCCGTACATCTGCTTACGCTTGCCCTGATCGCGCTCGCCGCGTGCGGCGACCACCAGCTGATCAAACTGCTCGTTCTTCCAACCCGACTCATTGTTTGAGGCGCTGGAGAGGTAGAACTGCGAGAACAACATGTCCAGTGTTGGGCGCGGGTTGATTGAGCCGTAACCCACAGGATCTTTGGTCCAGTGCGTTGACCAGTAACCGTCATAGGGCACGCGGCGCACGTTGATCTTCAGGCCGGAATTGCGCGCAACTTGCTGAATCAACTGACCGCCTTCCACTGCGCCTTCAATGTTTGGCGTGGTGATAATCTCCACCGTTGCACCTTTCATACCGGCTTTTTCAATGTGGAACTTGGCTTTCTCGACATCGAGCGGACGCGGTTTTAAATCAGCGTTGTACAGCGGATGCCACGGCGGGACTGGCGTATCGTTACTGACATCGCCATAGCCCTGCAGAACCGTTTTCACGATAATGTCGCGTGGTTGCAGGTATTTCATTGCCAGCACGAAATCTTCATTGCTGCCTGGCTTCATGTCAGTACGGATAATCAGGTTGGTATACATCCCTGATTTGCTCTCCAGCACCGCAAAATCACTGGTGGCTTTGATACGTTTGCAGTCAGCGGCGCTGAGGGTCGAAACCACATGCAGATCGCCAGACATTAAGGCATTGACGCGAGCCGCCTGATCGGTCACGCCCAGCAGTTCGATCTCATCCAGATGCGGCAAGCCCGGCTTAAAGTAGTTCGGGTTTTTGACACCGACAGAACGTACGCCTGGCGAGAACTCTTTCAGTTTGAATGGTCCGGTGCCTATGCCTTTACTGAAGTCTTTGGTGCCATCCTGCACGATCAGGAACGGTGCGCTCGCCAGCATGAAAGGCACGTCGAAGTTTGCACTGCTCAGTTCCAGCGTGATTTCGTTGTCATTAACGGCGGTGAAAGTTTTGAACTGATCGGCCAGCTTAAAGGCATTGGAAGCGACAGCCGGATCTTTGTGGCGGCTCAATGAGTAAATGACGTCTTTGGCCGTGAGCGGTTTGCCGTCGTGGAAGGTCACACCTTTACGCAGTTTGATCTGCCATGTGATGCCATCACTGGATTCAATGGATTCTGCCAACGCAGGCTGCGCCGCCAGATTTTTGTCCAGCTCGGTTAAGCCGCTATAAACCATAAACTGACGGGTGTAATCGCCGCTGTTGTTGCCTTTGGCCGGGTCAAGCGTATCCGTTGCTGAAGCATTGGACATGGCAGCACGCATTTTGCCGCCTTTGACCGGCGTTTCTGCCGCAAAACTCATTTGCGGAAAACCTATCAAGCCGCTGCTCATCACGGCACCGGCAGACAACAACTTCATCAGGCCACGACGCGACATGGACCCTTCGGTCAGCATGCGTGTCAGGGCCGGATTCACAGCGTCAGACTCTTTATCGAATTTACTCATCTGCACACCCTCAATATGAAAAGTTGTTTGATTCATCAATTATCACTGGCTGCGGGTAACGCCAGGCACTGCGCAATACATTGCGCCGCTACGGTTTGAACGCGTGTAGCGGCGCGATTCATCGCGCTTTTTGCCATAACCAGCGATCAGGAGAGCCGATCCTTAGCCTTGTAATACAGCCCTGCGAGAGGCAAAAACCAGGGTTTCCCGTGGTAACCCGGCAGCGCAGGCCATGCGTCGCGCTGCCACGGATTTTCGTTGCGTTTTTCGGCCAGTAAGTCAGCCATCACACGGCCCATCCACACCGACATCTGCGTGCCGTGGCCGCTGTAACCGAGTGAATAGAACACGCCTTCGTGCTCACCGGCATGGGGCAGTCGATCGGCGGTCATATCCACCATGCCGCCCCAGCAGTAGTCGATGCGCGCTTTGCCCAGCCGAGGAAACAACGCGGTCATCGCGGCTCGCAACACTTCACCGCTGCGCGTATCTGAAGTGGGGTTACTGACGGCAAAACGCGCCCGCCCGCCGAACACCAAACGACGATCGGCAGTGGTACGGAAATAGTTGCCGATATTCAGTGAGGTGACGTAAGTACGGTCTTTTGGCAATATCTGCTCGATCAACGCGTCGCCCAGCGGTTCTGTCACCACGATAAAGCTGCCGACCGGCACAATACGGCGCTGGAACCACGGGAAAGGTCCTTCGTTGGAGACGCCGGTCGCCATCATCACTTTCTCGGCAATAATTTCGCCTTTGGCGGTGGTGACGCGATGACGGTGGCCGTCCAGCCGCGTTAAGCCTGTCACCGCATGGTGCGGGAAGATTTTCACGCCAGCCTGCGCAGCCGCATTGGCCAGGCCAATACCAAACTTGCCCATGTGCATCTGGCCGCCGCGTTTCTGCAGCAAACCGCCATGGAAGCTGTCACTGCCCACTTCACGACGAATCTCATCCTGACTGATCAGCTCGATTTCCGGATCCACGGTGTCACGCATCAACTGCCATGCACTGCGCAGGCCGGGGAAATGCGACGCCTTGCTGGCCAGCTTCAGTTTGCCGCACAGGCGGAAATCGCAATCAATCTGCTCTTCTCGCACCAGCTGCTCGACATAGCTCACCGCATCGTCATACGCACGATAAAAGCGGCTGGCCTGCTCGATGCCCTGGCTCTCGACCAGCGAGGCAAAGTTCTGCGCCACGCCGGTGTTGCAGTGGCCACCGTTACGCGCCGAGGCCTGGCTCATCATTTCGCCACGCTCCAGTAGCACCACGTTGATGCCGCTGCGTGCCAGATTGAGTGCCGTGGAGACGCCGGTAAAGCCACCGCCAATCACCACCACATCCGCGACCGCGGGCAGTGCGCCACTGGCGGCACCGGTGAAAGCGGGTGCAGTGTCTTGCCAGAATGATTCGAGTTTCATCGCCGCCTCCGGGCTTAGAGTCCAACCACAGCGGGCAGACCGCCGATATCTTTAATCTCGGTATATTCGTAAGCTGGGTTGGCCGGATCGTGACCACGGTTGACCCACACCTTGTTCTTGATGCCCATGTCGTAGCAGGTCATCAGGTCGTAACGCAGGCTTGAGGAGACATGGAGGATATCTTCTGGTCCACAGTTCAGCTTATCCAGCATGTATTCGAAGCCTTTCATCTGCGGCTTGTACGCACCCACTTCTTCAGCGGTGATGGTCATGTGGATCGGCGCACCGAGACGTGGCACGTGATGCGGGATCAAATCGTCCATTGAGTTAGTCAGCAGCACCAGCGGGAACTCTTTCGCCACTTTTGCCAGCCCGGCAGGGACATCCGGATGCGGCCCCCAGGTGGCGCAGTCGGTGTAGATAAAATCACTGTCAGCCTGGCTCCACTGCACGCCCCATTTTTTACAGGTGCGCTGCAGTGCATCGCTCACGACATCGTAATAAGGCTTCCACGCACCCAGCACTTCATCGCGGCGGTAGATGGCGAAATCCGTGGTGAATGCCAGCATCTGCTGCGGTGACACGCGATCTTTGAAGCAGCGCTCTGCTGCTCCTGCCATATCAAAATTAATCAGGGTGCCGTAGCAATCAAAGGTGATGAATTTCGGTTTAAACAGTGCCATGACGCGACCTCGTCGTTATCTGATACGTGAATTTAGAAATCGATTAATACACTCTTCTGGCGCTGGCAGGCCTGAAATGCCTGACGTCCCAGATCCTTGCCAATACCGGAGCCCAGAAAGCCCCCAGTGGGAATAATAAAATCGCCGGAGCGGCCGTAGCGGTTAATCCATACGGTGCCCGATTCAATGGCCCGCATCGCCCGCATCGCCCGCGGCAGGCTGAGGGTATGCACCCCTGCGCACAGGCCATAGGTTTCATGCGCTGCTAATGCCAGGCCCTCTTCTTCGCTATCGAACTCCTGCACAGTGAGTACCGGGCCGAAAATCTCCTGCTGTACCGCCGGGTTGTCTGCCGCCACACCGCACAACAGCGTAGGCTGCCAGAACCAACCGCCATCGGTATCAGCAAAGCGCTCGCCACCTACCAGCACTTCCGCGCCCTGCGCTTTGGCCTCGGCAATCACGGAAGCCACCTTGTTTCCCTGGCGTTCATCGATCAATGGCGCATAGCGGCTGCTGTCCTGCCAGGTCACACCTGGACGCGGTTGTTGGCACAGGGCCACTAAACGTTCCAGCAAAGGTTGGGCGATAGCACGCTGTACAATCAGACGGGTGCCTGCCACACATGCCTGACCGCCGTTCGCGGTGAAACCGCGTAAAATACGTTGTGCCAGCACATCAATATCGCCTGCATCATCGAAGACTAATTGCGGGCTTTTGCCACCCAGTTCCAGCGTCACAGGCTTCATGCCGTGCTGCGCGGCATCGCTCATAATGCGTGCGCCTGTCACGGTCGATCCGGTAAAGGAAACCTTACGTACCAGCGGGTGTGTTACCAGCGCGCTGCCCGTTACCGCCCCGCTACCTTGCACAATGTTGAGTACGCCGGCGGGTAATCCGGCCTGCACCGCCAACTCCGCCATACGCACCGTGGAGAACGGCGTTAGCTCGGATGGCTTCAGCACCACCGCATTACCTGCTGCCAGCGCCGGGCCGCATTTCCACGACGCCATCGACAGCGGAAAATTCCACGGCGTAATCGCGCCAATCACCCCATACGGCTCTGAAATCAACATGCCGAGACTGCTCTCTTGCGTCGGGAACAGGTCGCCACTGTATTTATCTGCGCACTCGGCGTAGAAGCGGATAGCTTCTGCCGTGAACGGAATTTCATGCTGCACGACATCACTGATCGGGCGCGTCGAACCCAGCGCTTCCAGCTGTGCCAGCAGCAGGTCGTTTTCAATCAGGTCTGCCCAGCGACGTAACACCCTGCCACGTTCACGCGGTGAGCAACTGCGCCAGCCGCTGGATTTCAGGGTGTGATGTGCAAGGGTCACGGCGCGGTCCACGTCTTCCGACTGCGCTTCACTCAGCTCGGCATAGACCTTGCCATCGGACGGGCGTTTCACGGCGAAACGCGCACCTTGTGTGGTGACATGTTGGCCACCAATATAATGGCCTAAAGGAAGAGAAACTTTTTCAGGGTCGAAACTTAACATGGAAAATTCCTTATTTGTTACACCCATCACATGTGCGCCAATTAACGATTTGCACCACATTTATCTGTCACGTTAATAAGCTAATGCAGAAAGTATGCCAGCCCAGTGAAAAATAAAAATGCGTAAAAAACACGCCAAAAAAATTTTCTGCCGTATTGTTGAGCGAAATTTTGCGGAATTGCCGAAGGAATAAACAGATGATTTACCTCACAAAATTCGTGCATCGCAGCGGTGCAACTCGCATGAAACTTGCACTAAAACGGGGATGAGTGGGAAAAGTATGACGGCGCGCACAAAACAAAAAGCGCCGATAACCTGAGGCGATCGGCGCTGTTTATTAAATTTAATTTTTTTGCACTATTGTGCAATGAATTGCGCCGCTACGGGTTAGCACATATTTGTAGCGGCGCGATTTGTCGCGCGGTGGTGTTTTACAAACTCCCGATATGGAATGTTTTCTGCTCCAGATACTCTTCAATTCCATAGCGCGATCCTTCACGCCCTAATCCGGATAATTTAATTCCACCGAAAGGAGCCGCATCTAATGAAATGGCACCGGTATTGAAACCGACCATGCCAAATTCCAGAGACTCCGCCACGCGCCAGGCACGCCTTATATTCTCAGTGAAGAAATACGCCCCCAACCCGTAAGGTGTGTCATTCGCTATGCGAATCGCTTCTTCTTCGGTATCGAAAACAAATAACGGTGCCACCGGACCAAAGGTTTCTTCATGCGCAATACGCATAGTGCTGGTGACATTGCCCAACACGGTCGGCTCGACAAAAGTGCCGTTTGGCGCACCGATGCCGCCGTGTAACAAGGTTGCACCCTGACTGAGCGCATCATCGATATGGCTGTTAACCTTCTCGACGGCACGATCGTTAATCAGCGGACCTATGGTGCTGCCCGGCTCAAAGCCATCACCCACTTTCAAGGTGGCGACCGCTGCCAGCAGTTTTTCGCTGAAGCGCTCATAGATGCCGCGCTGCACCAGAATACGGTTAGCGCAGACACAGGTCTGTCCGGCATTGCGAAACTTACTCGCCATCACGCCTGGGATGGTGACATCCAGATCGGCATCATCAAACACAATCAGTGGTGCATTGCCGCCCAGCTCCAGGCTGAGGCGCTTGATGCTATCGGCACTTTGTTGCATCAATAGCTGTCCCACACGGGTAGAACCGGTAAAGGAGATCTTGCGCACCGTGCGGCTGGCCGTGAGTGTACTGCCGATCTCTGTCGGTAGCCCGGTCAGCACTTGCAACACGCCGGTAGGGAAGCCCGCTCGCTCTGCCAGCACCGCCAGTGCCAGTGCAGAGAGAGGCGTAAGTTCAGAAGGCTTGACGATGATCGGACAGCCTGCGGCCAGCGCAGGTGCCACTTTGCGAGTGATCATCGCAATCGGGAAGTTCCACGGCGTTATCGCTGCCGCGACACCCACCGGCTGCTTTAACACCAGAATACGGCGATCTTCACTAGGTGCCGGAATGGTGTCGCCATAGATGCGGCGCGCTTCTTCGGCAAACCACTTCACGAAGCTGGCTCCATAGAGCACTTCACCTTTGGCTTCAGCCAGCGGTTTGCCCTGTTCGGCGGTCATGATGATCGCCAAATCATCGGCGTTGTCGAGAATCAGCTGATGCCATTTTTCCAGCAGCGCCGCACGGGTGGCATTGGGGGTTTTACCCCAACTGACGCGCACCGACTCAGCATAATCTATCGCCTGTTCGGTTTCGGCCGCACCTAAGGCGGGAATGGTGGCAATCTGCTGCTGAGTGGCGGGATCGACAACCGGCAGCGTGGCCCCCGCGTGCGCATCCTGCCAGCGTCCGCCAAACAACGCCTGCTGGCGCAATAACTGTGCATCTTTCAACTGAATTCTCGACATGTTCATCCCCTGTGTCCTGTTCATTTCACTTTATCGTGACGCGACAGCGCAGGATGTTTTTCTGTGGGATGGAATCAAAGCAGGTGTGTGTTTTGCGGCGGGAAAAGAAATTTTATGCTGTATCAGGTCGCCACGAATGACGACCTGACAGGTTAAATCTGGAAATCGATGGCCGGCTCGGCTTCGCTTTCGTAAGAGAGCGCCTGACGTTTGATCTCCTCCAGCGACAGATTGGCATTACATAGCTCAAGGAACTGCCAAACATAGTTGCGCTGCAGCTGACCGCGCTTCAAACCGAGCCACACGGTGTTGGCATCGAAAAGGTGATGGGTATCGATTTTCACCAAATCTTCGCCATCATAGATGTCACAAGCCTGGTCAGCCAGAATACCCACACCCAGCCCTAACTCAACGTAGGTTTTCACCACGTCCGAGTCCTGTGCGCTGAGGACGATATCGGGTTTGATGCCAGCCGCCTGGAAAGCACGATCCACACGTGAACGACCGGTAATCCCCTGACGATAGGTGATTAACGGATGGCGGCTCAGGCTGGCCAGCGTCACCGGCTGATGCTGCAACAGTTCGTGGTCGTGCGGTACCAGCAATGAGTGATGCCAACTGAACCATGGGAAGGCCGCGAGGCTACTGTTATTCACCAGCTGCTCGGAGGCAATGCCAATATCTGCCTCACCGGCCAGCAGCATGGTGACAATTTCCTGCGGCGATCCCTGATTCAACTCCAGACGCACATTCGGGTAGAGCTGACGAAACGCTTTAATCACGCGAGGCAGGCTATAACGGGCCTGAGTGTGCGTGGTGGCGATGGTTAACACGCCGCTGGTTTCATTGGTAAACACATCCGCCAGGCGACGTACCTTTCCGGCTTCATCGAGGATGCGTTCAGCAATGGTTAACAGCGCCTTGCCCGGTTCGGTCATCCCTAAGAGCCGCTTGCCGCGACGAATGAAGATCTCGACGCCGAGTTCATCTTCCAGATCGCGAATATGGCGACTGACCCCGGATTGCGAGGTAAATAGCGTATTCGCCACTTCTGTCAGGTTGAATTCGCAACGTGCCGCTTCGCGTATAATTTTAAGTTGCTGGAAATTCACACCCTTTCTCCTGTTTCCTGCCCTGTTTCGTCCATGTTATGAAGTTGGTGTGATTGCAACAAATAATAAAAAACGGTGTGTTATGCGGAATAGTAATAAGGGGATGTGTTTACGGGCTCGCTAAGGCCTGCGCTTAATCCATATCGGCAGCGGCGCAATTTACCGCGCAATAAATTGCGTAATGCTCGTCAGTTAAGTACTCAGGCTGTTTATTGATAAGCGGCCTTTCTTTTCAGTGCGGGCTCTGCCGCCACTACTGCCCCCTCTGGGCCGTCCTCGCGCCGCTGACGCGGTACCTTCGACTTCCACGTCGTGCCGGACGGACCGTTCGCGGATGACCATCCATGGTCGGCCGCGAACTGCCCC
>NZ_JASGBY010000045.1:0-309 GCF_030053355.1 Pantoea sp. EA-12
TTAGCACGTCCTTCATCGCCTCTGACTGCCAGGGCATCCACCGTGTACGCTTAGTCGCTTAACCTCACAACCCACAGACGTTTCATGTCCGGAATCACTGCGCTGGAAAAATGCTGCGTTGCAGCGGTGCTCGCCATGCTCACGTACATCAGTACGCTCCGCTGGCTGTGCGCCGACGCGCCTTGCCTTTTTCCATGCTCGTTGATTCCTGCATTCCACATGGGGTGTGAAAATTTGAGAGACTCGAACACATCGTAAATTTCATTCTTATTACGGAGAATGAAAACGACGTGTCGTTTCAATTTTCAG
>NZ_JASGBY010000019.1:0-98431 GCF_030053355.1 Pantoea sp. EA-12
GAGCGGTATGCGGGGAAACCTGCACGTACCGTTCTCAGGGGGCAGCGGCGCAGTAATGCGCCGCTGCTACCCGACATGCTGTTGCTGTTGCTGTTGCTGTTGCTGTTGCTGTTGCTGTTGCTGTTGCTGTTAAAACGTATTTTTATGCGGGGGCCAGTAAAAGCTGGCATGGAAAAAGCAGAAGCTGAAACGGGTCTGGAGATGATGGCCATACGCATCCGGGCGGAGAGGACCGGTGCGCCAGCACCGGTTTTCCCGGCCCGCAGGGCGGCGGTGTTGCCGTTCCGGGCTGGCAGAAAGCACAAAGCAAAACCGCGCCAGACGGCGCGGTATAAAGTTATCTTTCGCAGGGCTACTTGCCGGGCCGATCCTGGGCGGAAGCGGCCAGCACGCCCGGATGCAGGTGCACGCCGGAAACGTCTGTGGTGGCACGCGCTTTGTGCAGGTCGCAGGCGGCCTGCATGGATAACCAGAGGCGCGCCGCAATGCCCAGCCCCGCCTCCAGTCGCACCGCCATTTCCGGGCTGACCGACGCCTTACCGCTGGCGACCTTACTCAGCGCCGCTGCTGACACGCCCAGCTCTTTCGCCAGCACGCGCAGGCCGATGTTATTATCTTCAATGTACTCGGTGATCAGACCGCCCGGATGCGGGGGATTGAACATGGCCATCAGTGGTAGTCCTCCAGGTTGAGAATATAGGCATCACCGTCCGTGAATTCGAAGGTGATGCGCCAGTTAGCCCTGACCGTGATGGAAAACAGGTTTTTCCTGTCGCCCTTCAGGGGGTGAAAACGAAAGCCCGGATAGTTCCTGAATTCATCCGTGGAAAGCGCCTCATCGATGACCAGCAGGCGAAGCCGGATGCGTTCCGCGTCCTTTGCCTGTACGCCGCTGATATCACCTTTCTCAAACAGCTTCTGTAATCCTTTGTGCTTCCAGCTTTTAATCACTTTTCGGCTCCGCGTTTCCTGTTGAGAAACAGTATACCATATGTTTCGTCACGCGAAACACTCTGTGCTGTTATTTTTCATCGCCCTGAGAAAGGGTGTTCATGGCCGTCAGCTTGTTTGGCACCAGCCAGCGGTTCATGCCCTTCTGCGCGCTGTCCATGTGCAGCGATCGCAGGTGAATTTCTCCCGCCACTTCACAGGCAACGTCTCCGGCATACGGCTGCAGGGTTTCCAGGCCGTTCAGCGACGGAAAGCGCCGCGCCCACGCGGCGATCATGTTCTTCATATCGTTTTCCGGCACGCTGTCACACCAGGCGGCGAACCAGCTGCGCAGGGTCTCCGGCGTGCGAAATGCCAGCTCGGTTTCAGCCTGACGGATGCGGTTCTCCAGCTGGCGTTCCTGATAGTCGGCGGCCTGCCGTTCCCGCCGCGACGCGTGGCTGACGGACTTATCTGCAGCGTGTTTTGCACGTTCTGCCCGGCGGAAAACGGCCTCCGGAAACAGAGTGATGGCCAGTTCGCCCGGCAGCGGCAGCGGGCACACCTCGCCCGCCGTGCTGAGGAACATATCCAGCGCCCCTTCCCACTCCGGCAGCGGCGCGCGTTTTTCGCGCGGGCGCAGGTAAATGCCCCGGATGCGGTTCAGAGCCTGGACGCTGACGCGGCTCCTGCCGCTCAGCTGCTTCATAAACGCGGCGGCGTAGGGATGGCGGGCCAGCCGCGCCCCCCGTTGCTGCGCATGCTCAACCGCCGCGATGGCCTGCAGGGCGGCCTGACGTTCCGGCAGCAGGGTCACCAGAGAAAGTGATTTCGGGATCATGCGGCGTGCCCTCCCATCCGAAGCGCGGCGACCAGCTCACCGGCACCGGTGAAGCCCGCCCGCGTGTACTCTGCGATTTTTTCAAGCGTGGTGCGAAGCGTAGCAGGTTCAAAGCGATAGCCAGCGCTCAGCGGGACGCGTGACCGGGTGCGCGCATCCGTCAGCACCGCGCACCATACCGGCGAATCGGCCGACGGGCTGACCAGCTCGACGGCAAGCCCGGCGGCATCGGCGAGGGTCAGCCGCAGGTGTACGGGATAGGCTCCACCCCATTCGCCCCGCATCTCGCAGTCTGTGCGCCAGCTGTCCGGCAGCTGCAGCGCGTTCAGTACGGCACCGCTCAGGCGCTGGCGAAACGCTTCGCCCCGGTTGCGGTAGGCTTCAAAATCGCAGCCGGTGAAGGCCTGCAGGGTGTTAAGCGTAAATTTTTCTTCCTGGGTCATGATGTTCTGCTCTGTCTCGGGGTTCAGTTTCCCGGCCCGTTTACCGGGCCGGTGCGGTGTCCGGCAGGGTCGCCCCTGCCAGCCGGGCCGGGTTTATTCCGGCTTGTAGGCCATGAGGCGCACCACACGCACCCCGGTTCCCGCAAACATGCCCTCCATCGGCGCGGACCAGCTGCAGTCCCAGCCCGGCAGCAGGTTTTTGCGGTCGCTGCCTGCGGGCAGGATGGCCGCCAGGCGTCCGCCGTTCTTCACCAGATCCGCCGCCGCGTTCAGATGCGCCACGGCGCGGCCTTCACTAAACGGCGGATTCATCACCACCACGTCAAACCGCTGATCGGTCACCGGTGCCCACGCCAGAAAATCGGCTTCGATCACGTTGTGGCCTTTGGCCTCCAGTACGCGGCAGTGCAGCGGCGAAATTTCCACGCAAGTGGTCTGCGCCTTCGGCATCAGGTCGGCCAGACCGCCCATGCCCGCGCTCGGCTCCAGGCAGGTTTCCCCCTCGCGGATGTCCGCCTCGTCAAGCAGCTGCGCGGCGAGTTCGTCAGTGGTCGGGTAAAACTGGTGCGTTTTCTGCTCCGGCAGCGCGCCAGACAGCTGGATATCTTCCAGCGCCGTGGTCGGGTCGTAATCGAATTCAAACCAGGTGAAGGCGTTAATATTCATTTTTACGCCGCCCAGGCTCAGCAGCACTTTTTCCGCTTCCGCGCGCGCAGCCGGGTTCTCGTCCGAATAGCCCTTAAAGCGGCGGTTATAGGGGTTTGTCGTCACGGGCGGGCGCGGCTCTTCCCGGCGGTTGCGCTGCTCTGGCTCGGTGCGCTCTGTCTGGAGGTCACCGAGCACGCTCAGTACGGAAAACGGCAGGAGGTTTGTGTGCAGCTCAAAGGTTTTCGCCTTCGTGCGCGGCTTCTGGCGGTGCTCCGCCGGGATGGCAGCCGGGTGCAGGAAGGCCAGAATGTCATTCAGGCGCCAGGCCATATCCGGGTGAATTTCAAGATGAATGGTGCCTTTCAGGAAGGCTTTGACGCGCAGCGCGCCACCGTCGATGGCAACCCACTCGCCCGAACGGGCGCGCGCGATGTTCAGAATTTTGTTGGTGGTGTTCAGGCCGGTCGCGTCGCGCCCCATAAACTTCGCGATCACCTTGCGCAGGTCGTCCACGTAGCCGGTGCGGTCGTAGTTGCAGTGTCCCCACTGATCGAACATGCATTCAATAATCATGCGCTTGCTGAAGCCTTCCGGGCGGTTGGTCACGTGGCTGCGCGACAGGCTGCGGAAAATGCCGTCAACGCGCTCGGAGAAAAATTTCTGACGTGAGAAAAGCAGCTCGGTGAGCGTGGCACGCACCGCGTTCTCTTCAAAATCAGGCGCTTTCATCTCATGGATCTGATTGTTCCACTCATTGCGGCGATCGTTGGGCATGTACTCGTAAACGTCGGTCAGGCTCAGCGCCTGCTGCCAGAAATCGGCATTCAGTGACGCCAGCGCGCCGGGCAGGTCAAACAGCTTCGACACGGGCGGCACGTGGTAGCCCCGGCTGCCGTGAAGGTTGCCTCTCAGAAAGTGCCCCACGGCCTCATGATTGTCACCGCCGCGGATAGAGACCGACAGGTCATTCAGCTTCGTGCGCAGGAAGTTATAACGACCCAGCAGGCTATCAATCAGATCGGTTTCAACGGGCGCAAAAAAGGTCTCTGAAATGACTTCCCCGGCGGCGTTGATCGGGGCGCGGTCGGTTGTCGCTTCAGGGGTGACGTTTACGAGTGTGTTTTGCATGGCATAGCTCCTTAAATCCGGCTGAATGGGTGCAGCACGCGCTGCGGACCCGAAAAAGACCTTCTCTGACGCGGGTTTCTTCTTCCCGGTCTGGCCTTTCGCGGCAAAGGGCAAAGGAGCAACGACGAAGTGAGGGCATAAAGGGGCGACGACTGAAAGTTTTTGCGGCCCCTGGCGAAAAGTTTCTGGCGGCGTGCATTTCACCCCTTTTTGCCGGAACCGGCGGTGCCACGACCAGCCCTCCGCGCAAGGGCTGGCCGGAATGCAGGGAAGCGTCAGAAGGGACGTTGCAGACCGCCCCGCGGGCTGGCCTTAAAGGCCCGGCGGGGGTTTGCCGGGACGGTGAAAGCGACGGCGAAGCCGGCAGCAGCCGTTGACCTCAGCCATCAGACCCTAGCCGTCAGGCACGGAGCGCGGCCTTTCGCGTTCCGGCGGAGCTTACCGGCTTTGCCGGTTAGCGGAGTGGGGCTCGACGACCCGGCTTGCCGGGGAGCCGAAGGGGGGCAGGCTTCGGATTTGGCTTTGGCTTTGGCTTTGGCTTTGGCTTTGGGCTGCATAAAACTAAAAAAAATCGCCATGTCTGGGCTGTTTTCGATGAAAAATGGCATTTCCCCGCATAAAACCGGGCATTTCGTCAGCTTCACTCAGATGCATGATGGCGCGGAAGCGGGCAACGCCTGCCGCCGGTCGCCGGAGGCGACAGGAAGGTTTTCCGGCCGGAAAGGGGCGCCGGGCTTCCCTGCCCTGCACTGTCCCGCCTTATTTTTCCAGTGCCGCGATAACTGTTCTGATGGCCTCATGTTCCTCTGGCCAGAGGCGAACCGCTGTTCCCTCTCCGCCCTGCGCATCCTCAAGCCGCATATAATCGCCCGCCACGCGCAGCACCTGTGCCAGCGCGCGGGCGGACACGGTGACTTCCCGCGCCTGCGCCTCGTCCTCGCGCAGGTTTGTCAGCATGTCCCGTACCTCGTCCCGCCCGATGCCATAGCGGCGGTGGTCGCCATCCTCTGCGATGAACTCCAGCACCCTGCCCGCCTCTTTTTCTGTGATATCCATGCATTCCGCGCTGTCCATCACGTCTTCCAGCGTCCAGACCAGGACAGCCACCGGGCTGTCTTCACTGAACGACGCCATCAGGTGGGCACACACTTCTTTAACGTTACCGTGCATCATGTTTTTTCTCCTGTTAACGGGGCGGCCCGTGCCGCCCCGTGGGTTAATCAGTCCAGCGCGGCAAAAATCGCGGCGGCTTCCGGGTGGGCAAAGGCGTAGTCGGTCAGCTGGCGGTGACGGCGGCAGTACAGCGCGCACAGCTCCGTGTCATCGTGGCGGTCATACATCCAGCTGCGGTGGTTCAGCACCAGGGAAGTGATCACGATGCCTGCCGCCTCGCTGCTCAGGCGCACGTCGCTGTAATTTTCCGGGTTAACGAAACGCCAGGTTTCCTCCGCTGCGGGCTTCATGAAGACACCGCCGGACGGCAGTTGCGCGAAGTCCCACACGCCGCCGTCGTAGTCCGCCAGGTAACGATCGGCGTACAGGTACACGTTGTTTTCGGCGCGCATGAAATCGTCGCCGAAGAGCGCGGGCAGGAAACGCAGGCGCACGTAGCCGTCAAGGACGCGCGCGGACTCAAAAGCAGGGGTGGCAGTATTCATCAGAAATCTCCGCAGTCAGGGTGGTTAACAGTTCCGGCCTGTGCCGTGACTGAATGACAGCCCGGCGAAAAGCGGAGTGTTCAGGAGCGGTGACGAGGCCGCAGCGCAAGCGAACGGAGGCGGGATTACGGACGGCGCAGACGCGAAGCATGAGCGGAGGCGCGACGGGAGTAAGCGCGCCGGAGAGAGTGCGAACGGGGGAGGAGACGAGCTTGCGGCTCTTGAACACGCAGCGGCCGGGCTAAAGTGAAGTCACGGCACCGGCCGCAGACCGCACGGTTTTTATTCCCCCGCCGCAGGCGGCATCAATGAGGCGCGCAGCAACATCCATATTGTCTTGTCCACATCCGGGGTGCATATCCGCCCCGGAACCCTGTGGATAAAACCGGCCCTGCCGTGCGCCGGCAGGGGTGCAGAGTGGCGTTCGTTTTTTAATCAGTCACGCCCTCAGGTGTTTCTGTATCACGGCCGCGCGCCGGTAGAGTTCAACCAGGTCGCTATCGATCCCCTCAATCAGCAGGCCGGCCATGCGCTGCTCGCGGCTGGCGCCGTGCCAGAGGTGCCGCGCAATCATGTCGCGCAGGCGCAGATGAAATTCGTACAGCGACTCTTCCAGGTCGGCGACGTCGGCTGCCAGGGTATCGTTGTCAGTGTGCATAGTGTGATCGTTCATCGTGTTCTCTCCGTTCATCAGGCCGCGCGGGCGTCGCGGTGGGCATACAGGCGGCGCAGGCCGGCCGCGTGGTACTGCTCCATCAGCTCGATACCAATCCAGCGGCGCCCGCACGCCTGGGCGGCCACGCAGGTCGAGCCAGAACCTGCAAACGGGTCCAGAACAATGGCGCCGGGCTGTGTGAAGGTCTCAATCAGCGGCCGCAGGGCGCTGACCGGCTTTTCGGTCGGGTGATGGCGGTTGCCGGTGTACTCCCACGGCATCACATCCGGCAGCGGCTTTGCCGGCAGCGACGGGCGCCCTTTGGCCAGCACGTAGGCGCTTTCGTGCTGGTAGCCGACGAAGGCCGATTTTGAGGCGTAAGGCTTGGTGAAGACGATGTGGCCCACCACGCGGAACCCGGCCGCCTTCCATGCCTGCATAAAAATGTCTATCCGGTTCCAGCCGTAGAAGCTCACCGCCAGGCTGTTGTCTTTCAGCACCCGGAACATTTCGTTGCTCGCCGGCTGCACCCACTCGCTGTTCACGTCGTTGGCAATCGAGCGGCCGGAACGGTCCTTAAAGCCGACGAGGTACGGCGGGTCCGTCAGAATGAAATCAATGCTCTTGTCCGGAAAGCCGCCCATAACCTGTACGCTGTCGCCGTGCATGAATCGAGACATAGTGATGCTCCTGTGTATGAAGGGGGCACCGGTAGTGGTGCCGTGACCTCCACACAGACGGGCGAACAGCAGAGCAAACAGGGGCGACACCGGAAGCCGCACGCGCCGCCGGAGCGGACTGAATGTCCCGCGCACGGCGGGGAACGGGTGAGGATGGCGGCGACAGCTTACCTTGTTTGCGAGGCCGCCCGGCTACCGTGAGGGCACGGCACTTTACGCCCGCCGTCTTCCGGCCGCAGGACGGAAGACGGCATGAAGGCGGAGCGCAGCGACAACCTTTTTTCATTCCTGCAGTGATGCCGCCGTGACCGGCGACATCAGAGGATCTGCAGCTGCATACCGGGCAACGCTATGCCCCTCCCTTCTCCAGCAAGACAGCATCGATGGCCATCTCCAGATGCCACCAGTTAAATCCCTCGTTTGCATCATGATGGTCTTCGGCATACTCCATGGCCGCCGCAATCTCCTGCGGCGTCAGGGAGGGTTTAATGGACAGAAAATCTTCTGCCAGCCAGAAGGTGCCGCAGCACAGCTCGTCATCGCCAACTGCGGCAAGCCGCGCCCTGAATTCCCGTACGGTCATTGCTCTCATCGCTTATCCGGCGGGTCGCCCCGCCGCCTCCGGTTCAGCCGCCGTAGCTGGCCACGTTATCGATAATCCACTCCGGGCCGGTCACGTCCCGGTACCCGTCCTCATCCGCTTCCTCGCTCCATTCCAGCGTCTCACAGCGCTCATCCAGCTGAAGGCCGCCTGAGTAGGTCGCCCATCCGCAGTAGTCGCAGCCGGCTTCGGCATACCAGTGCTCAGCGGTGACGCCGTAACGGGCGGTCAGGGCGCACATTACCTCAGGTGAGGGTGGCGACCAGGGCGTATCAAAGTCGGCGTTAAATACTGTTTCGCCGGAATACGACAGGTTAAGGTCGTGCGCGTGTGGCCACTTCGTGCCGCAGCGGTCGACGGTGTCCGTAAATCCGTCGGGGACGCCTTCAAGCAGGCGGCCGTTATAGCCGTTGATTTCAGCATCGAGGCGCGGCGGGATCAGCTGCAGCATGTCGAACGGCAGGGTTCTGAGGGGAAGCGCCTCTTCAAGGCAGAGTCCGTCCCATTTGTCAGTCACTGCCTGCCCGCTGATCGTCCAGTGCCAGTCACCCTTCTTTTTCTCCCACAGCGCGCTAATCGCCGTCCGCTGCTCTCCGGTCAGGGACGCCCACGTCATGCGCTGCAGGCCGCTGGCCAGCCACAATGCGTGCAGCCGTTCGCAGGTCTCCGGCGTCAGCTCCGCGCCGCTGCGCAGCAGTTCCAGCCACTGCGTAAACGCGCGGTTTTCCGGCGTATCGCTGCCCGCCGTCACGGTCAGTGCCGGATAGGGCGCATATTCCGTTGCGACCGTCGGGCGCAGCAGCCCGGCGCAGCCCGCCAGAAAAAGCTGGATCCCCTCCCCCGCAGCCCGCACGTATCCGGGCGCGCCAGCGCCCCCTTCCATCAGCGCCTTCACCTTAGATACTTCCTCTACCGGGCCTGTGACCCGCAGCCTGTTGGCACACCAGTTCGGCATGTCGACTCCTCCGTTAAGGGTTGCACGGTGCCATCTGCACCGTGCCGCCACGGAAGCCGGGCAAACAGCTGAGCAAACAGGGGCGACAACGGAAGCCGCACGCGCCGCCGGAGCGGACTGAATGTCCCGCGCACGGCGGGGAACGGGTGAGTATGTCGGCGCAGCTTCCCTTGTTGGCGAGGCCGCCCGGCTAAGGTGAAGGCACGGTGCAGTTTTGAAAGATGAAGCCCTGCAGGGGGGTGAGGCAACAGCCGGCGTCAGGCGAAGCGAAGACGCCGTTAAAAAACGGAGCGCAGCGACATCTGCCTTAATAGGAAGGAATATTTCCGCACATTAATCTCGAAAAAAAGTGCAGTTTCTGCACTTTTATAGCAGTACAATGTCCATCATTTCAGATAAAGAGAACGCTCATGACGGGATGGCAGCTGAGACTCTGGCGCAAGGGGCTGATGTGGAGCCGTGAAAGGGCCGCTACAGAGCTGGGCGTCAGCCTGCGCACTTACAAGGACTACGAAAACGCCGAAACTGTGAAGCGGGCGGTGGCCATGGCCACCGTCACCCTGTCGCTTATCAACATCATGCCGGCGCTGCAGTCCGATCAGCTGAGCAAGGATCTTCTCATGAAGATGCTCCGGGAAATGACCGGGGACGCGGCCGCAAAATAAAAACGGACGGCTTTCATACAGATGAGCGGTACATATGCGGATTACCCGCCGGTGCGGCTTGTAAGTTAAATCCGCCTCATTAATACTGTATGTATAAACAGTATTTAAGAGGAGGATTTATGCGCACAAATATGATGATTCAGCCGCGCCCGGCCGGGGGCGGTGCAGTATGAAACACGCCACCTATGCTCAGGGCCTGTCGCCGTTCTGGCCCCCAGTTAAAACGCCGCGGGTCCGCATCCCCCTTTTTGCAGAGCCGTGCGCGGCCGGCTTCCCCTCCCCCGCCGCCGACTACGTTGAAAAAGAGCTGGACCTGAACGAGCTCTGCATCCGCCGGCGCGCCTCCACGTTCTTCGTGCGCGCCAGCGGCAGCAGCATGGAGGGCCTTGGACTGTATGACGGCGACGTCATGGTGGTTGACCGGGCCGAGGAGGCGTCGCACGGGGATATCGTGATCGCCGAGGTGGAGGGTGAATTTACGGTCAAGCGGCTGCAGCTGCAGCCCCGCCTCGCGCTGCTGCCGATGAATCCGGCTTATCCGGTGATTTATCCGGAGGAACTGCAGCTGCTCGGCGTGGTCACCTGGTGGTTTAACAGCACGCGCGCGCGCCGGAGGTAACCATGCCCATGTTTGGCCTGGCAGACGTGAACTCATTTTACGCCAGCTGTGAGGCGCTGTTTCGTCCGGACCTGCGCGGTAAGCCCGTCGTGGTGCTGTCGAATAACGACGGCTGCGTGATCGCACGCAGCGCCGGCGCCAAAAAGCTCGGCATTAAAATGGGCGCGCCGTGGTTCCAGATTAAAACGCAGGACTTTGCGGAGCGCGTGCATGTCTTCAGCAGTAATTACGAGCTATATCATAGCCTTAGCACGAGAGTAATGACGGCACTGGAGCAAATGACACCCCGCGTCGAGCAGTACAGCATCGATGAGATGTTCCTCGATCTGACCGGCATCGATGGCTGCGAGGACTTTGAGCACTTTGGCCGGCGCCTGCGCGCGCACGTGCTGGCCACCACGGGTCTGACCGTGGGCGTCGGCATGGGACCGACTAAAACCCTGGCGAAATCCGCGCAGTGGGCCAGCAAGGAGTGGAAGCAGTTCCGCGGCGTGCTGGCGCTCACGCCGGGCAATCCGAAACGCACCGAAACGCTGCTGGCCAATCAGCCCGTGGAGGAGGTCTGGGGCGTGGGCCGGCGCATCGGAAAAAGGCTGAACGTCATGGGCATCACCAACGCCCTGCAGCTGGCGCGCGCGCACCCTGCCCTCATCCGCAAAGACTTTAACGTGGTGCTGGAGAGAACCGTGCGCGAACTGAACGGCGAATCCTGTATTCCGATAGAGGAACTGCCTCCGGCCAAACAGCAGATTTGCTGCTCCAGGTCCTTCGGCGAGCGCATCACCTCAAAGGTGGCCATGCAGCAGGCGCTGTGCCAGTACGCCACGCGCGCGGCAGAGAAACTTCGCGGTGAACGGCAGTTCTGCCGGCGCATCAGTGTCTTCATCCGGACGTCACCGCACGCCGTGAACGAAGTCTTCTATGGCAACACTGCCGGTGAGAAACTCCCACTGCCCACACAGGACACGCGCGACATCATTGAGGTGGCCATGCGGAGCCTGGACCGTATCTGGCTTGATGACCGGCGCTATATGAAGGCCGGCATTATGCTCGATGACTTCACCCCCAACGGGGTCAGCCAGCTCAGCCTCTTTGACGATGCGCAGCCCCGGGCCAACAGTGCTCAGCTCATGAAGGTGCTCGATGGCATTAACCAGTCCGGGCTGGGCAACGTGTGGTTTGCAGGTCAGGGAATAAGTACCGAATGGAAAATGAAGCGTGAGATGCTTTCACCTGCGTGGACTACCCGATGGGATGACATCCCTGTTGCACACGTAAGGTAAAAAAGATCTTTATCGAATATTTGTATATGCGTTTGTATATACAAATATATATGCTTTTGCATATACATTTATGACTTAGATGGTCAGACTTTTCGGTAAGGTATGTATATACATAAGCATATACATACCTGTCATAAAAAACATTCCTAAACTCGTAACAGTTAAATTTTTGTATATGCACTTGCATATACAAGTACGTCTATCACGTGTTTTCAATCAATAAGTTAGCAAGCTTCTGGAGAATTTTATCATCATCTAAATAACAGGCTGCGCGTAAAACTCTTGAACGGGTAATGTTTTTCTGAGGAAGTAATTCCTGCATTTTCTCAACTAGCATAGAAAGAGCATCATCATCCAAACCCGTAAGCCGCAGGTTCATCTGTCTGCCCGTTGTGATGTTGCGCTTCTCAGCAACTCGGGTAACCCCTTTGGTTATGCGATCACTTCTTGCCAATTTCGGCCCCCTTTATTTGCTCCAGGAGTTCTTGAGTGAAAGCTTTATAATCTCTGTAAGGACGCTCATTTCTAGCGAAGAACATTACAGGACGATGAACATCGGTCGCCTGTTTAAAAAGCTCGCTCTGACGTATTTCGGTCTTGGCTACAACATATCCGGCTTCTTCGATCAGTCCCTCAATGGATTTTTTCATCTTGGAGTGAGATTCGTTTACTTTTGTCTTTACAAGTGTATATACAAAAGGCTCATTTCTTCGCACTTCCTGAACCACCTGAAATAAATCTTTAATGCCTTTAACTGCACGCTTATCCATATCTACAGGGATGACAATTTTATCAGTGATAAGCAGGGCGTTTTCAATGCTCAAATCAATAGCAGGACGAAGGTCAATGAGGATGAAATCATAGGAATTTTTTACCTTGTTCAAACCCTCTTCAAGAATGCTTAGTCTATGGCGAAATCTTTCTGCACTTCGGGCTTCAACCGCAAGGGTTATATCGGCAGGTATGATATCTAGGTTAGCAATCGTGCCCTCACCGTCCATCGCTGAATAAATAAGCTTATTGATATCAAATTTAGGATCCGCAAACAGGTCCGTGATGGTGTAATCCTCATCACCACGTCCCAGATCATCACTAAGATTTCCCTGATGATCTAAATCAATCAGCAGAGTTTTATAGCCTGCCAAAGCTAATGAACAACCAACGGACATGCAGCTGGTTGTTTTGGCCACACCGCCTTTACTATTAGCGAAAGAGATAATGTAGGGCTTTTTCATAATCACCACCGTGTATATACAAAAGTATATGCATATTAACTTATAGATGATCGCTGTCAATGTATATACATAGGTATATGCAAAATAATGTTCATGTATATACTCATGTATATACACTAAGTTATGATTATATCAATATTTACAGCAAGTTAACCTTTAATTCCTTTCAATAAATTCACAGCATCATATCCCGGCATCTGGAACTGCACCCGGTGCCGGGCCGCCACGTCCAGCGCAAACACTCTTGTGTAAATCTCCGTCGACTTCGCGCTCTTGTGGCCGAGCAGGCTCTGCAGCGCCTTGAGCGGCGTGCCGGCGTAGAGCATGTGCATGGCGTAGCTGTGCCGGAAGGTGTGCAGGGTGACCGGCACTGAGAAACTGACCCCCTCTGACGCCGCCGCTTCAGTGGCCTCGTTCAGCCAGGTGCGCGCCGTGCGGTCGGTAATCTCCCACAGCCGCACCCGCTCCGTGCGCCCCGTCTTTTCGCTCCGGCGCTCAATGGGTATGCGCAGGGTGGCTATCATCATCTCCAGCTGCGTCACGTACTGCGCGTCGGACAGCGGTACCAGGCGGTGGGGCACGACGCCGGCGGCGCGGCGTCCGGCCCGGTGCTCCGCCTTGTCCTCCCGCTGCTTGAGCGTGGCCAGCTGCACGAACGGGTACTGCTGGCGCAGCAGGAAGTCCCCCCGCGTCAGCGCCAGCGCCTCGCTGATGCGCGCGCCGGTGTTCCACAGCGTGGTGAACAGCATTTTGCGGCGCAGGTCGAGCATGAAGTGGAGCAGGGCGCTGACCTCCGGCGCCAGCAGGTACTTTGGCAGGTCGTCAACCAGCGCGGCCATCTGGCGCAGCGCCAGCGCCGCGGGGTAGTCGATGGCCACAGGCAGCTGCTGCGCCGGAAACTGTCCCACAACCGGGAGGTTCATCGGAGACGTGATCATAGGCCGTCTCCGCAGCGCGGGTTATTCATTGTTTGTTTTCTCATTGCGTTCTTAATCTCAATTCGGGCCAGCTCCTGTCTCCGCAGAGTGGCCTCGACTGACCGTCGGTGTCTTTCATTCCGCCAGACTTTCCAGAGCACCCATTGTGCTGACCAGGGCATGGCGTCCAGTCTGGTGTCAGGAAAACCAGCCTCATTACGAAGACGGCGGGCAATGATCACTGCTTTGATGCCAAGCCGGGCATACTGATAATGGCGCTCTCTGGCGACTTCGAAATGATGAAAAGAGTTGTCCTTTCCGGGTGAAACGGCCACGGATCTGTCAGCTTCTTTCTGCAGGACAGCCAGCTCGCGGATGCTGTATATCAGCCGGTCGGGAAGGGCACGCCAGTCCCCCGTCACAGCGGCGTAATCGAGGACGGGGCGGGAGACCTGAGGGTTTTTATCGCCGGAGGTGTAATCAAATTCCTTAGTCACGCCGGCGCACCCCACCGCGAACTGCTCCAGCAGAAAGACCAGCTCGGTGCCGATAAAGTACCGCTCCCGATTCAGCTTTTCTTGTGACGCCCTCTTTTCACGGCGTGTTATGAAAATATGCGACAGCCATTGGCTGCTCAGTGCACCAACGATACCTGCTCCTGCGCTGATAACCGGCACCCAGACCGAAATCCCCTCAACCATAAACTTATACTCACCTGAAAGTGCTAAATCCCGTCCTCAATTACGGTTGTGCAGTGGTGCCAGATTTTGTAATCGCATCCACCGCTTCCCTGACCGAAAAGCTCAGCCTGTCCTTCGGTGAAAACTGCACCCAGTAGCACAGGCGTGACGTCCAGGCCTGTCCGTTCTTACGCTGTTCGTAATCCACGCTGAACGCGTAAATCACCCTGTTGCTCAGATCCCACTGCGTGACCTCACAATATCGCGTATAGAGCGCCTTAAGCTCTCCGAAAAGTTCGCCATTCTTTACCGGGCCTGAGGCTTTAAGCTCCTCACGCTGACCCATGAAATAGTCCACGGCGGCTTTTTTGGAAGCAAATGCCTTCTGACCAATTATTAACGGTACGGCACGTCCCATCCTGAACTCCTTTATGACCTGAAGGTTAGTAGTCACGGAAGTAAATATTACTTTGAGTTATTGATTGATTCATTCTGGAAGTTTTAACTTGAACGATAATACCTCACTTTATAATAAGCAGACATATAGACACTCTATTAAATTACCTGACCGCCGTCTGCGCCGGATCCGCTTTTTTGCCAATATAGCACTTTCCCGGAAGCGTGGCGCGCCCGTCGCGGCGGGTCAGGCGCCGTTTTCCTGCCGGCGCTTCCCTGACGCATCCCGTATGTTGTGCTCTGAGCAGCTGATCGAGCCACTATATGTAGTATTTCGGGCGAAAAACCGCCGACGGAGAGGAATGATCCGGTTCTATACTTTTCCGGATCTGTTCGTGTCGGCAGAGAGCGATTCGCTTTAAATGTATGCGCATGTATTGCCTTTCATTCTGAAGCGATTCATGATGCGAATGTGTAATACAAACACCTACAAAGGACGCTGCATGCACTCCCTGACGAAAATTCTGCACTCGCTGCTGACCGGCGGACATGACCGGGCGGTCAAACAGATGGAAGAAGAAGACGACGGACGTAAAGAGGTCACCTCTATACGGCTGAAGCCGCAGACCCGCGCCTACCTGCAGGCGCAGAGTGAGGCGCTGGGCATTTCCGTTTCACAGTTCATCAATATCATCGTGGACGGCGTGGTCAACATCGAGACCTCACCGCATCAGAGCCGCATCGATACCATGTACGACCGTCTGATGCTGCTGTTTGAAAGCCACGGCATTGAACCGCTGCAGATGAGCCGCATGCTCACCGGCCACGGCTTCACGCTGTCCAAGCTGAAGTCCCGCGACGCCACCCTCGACCTCATCACCCCGGAACTCCTTGCCACCGTCAGCAGCTGGTTTGGCGTGCAGACGTCGTGGCTCAGTGCCAAAAGCAATGCCGTCTACCCAACCCGGAGCCTTCACTGGTACAAATGCCCTGAGAGCATGGCCGCCGCCGTGATCGAGCGAAACATCCGGTACGGCGAGCTTGATGTCTATGCCGTCAAAAACGCCGGCGTCGACTTTAAAATAGCCGAGGAGCATGACGACAACGAGCATCACTTAGGCATGGGATTTCTGCTCCGGTACCGCAACAGGGCAGGTGATTCCAGCGTCAGCCGGTATGAGTTCTGCGAATTTCAGCGCTGGAACTACGAGAAATGCCGCGCTGACCTGAAGCTGGTATTCAGGTTCCTGAGCGAGCTTGCAAGCAGAAAAGGCGGGATCCGTTTTCACGGCTGTTCGGTCGATGAGGCCATTTTTGACCGGATTTATCATGGCCGTATCCTTCCCGACCAGCTGGAAAAAGCCCTCAACCGCGCTGAATGGTGGGATCCCCGCAGCGTGCTGGGTAAATCCTCCGCTCATTACCGGGAAATGAAATTCGGACAGTACGTTACTGCTTACTGCGGGACGCCGGGGAAAACATTTGAGCCCGTGTATAACCAGTATTCCAGCTATCCGGAAGGGTGGAGGGTCTCGCTGTGGAATGGCGGTCAGGGTGAAGAACAGTACTTTTCGCTCAGCGCGGCGCTGGAAGACAGTTTTAACCGGTACCACAGCTCCGCAGATGACCCGGCAGACAGAAATGACGATGGCCGGACCTGCAGTGCTGCAGAACAGGATAAATAGCTTATGAAGAAAAAACCGACGCCGGTACCCCACGACGCCGCATTCAAGGCCTTCCTGACGCATCCGGATACGGCCCGGGACTTTATCGAGCTGCATCTGCCGGCAGAGCTGCGCGCCGTCTGTGACCTCAGCACCCTGAAGCTGGAATCCGGCAGCTTTGTAGAGGAAAGCCTGCGCGCCTACTACAGCGACGTGCTCTACAGCCTGAAGACCGCCGCCGGCGACGGCTACATCCACGTGCTGATCGAGCACCAGTCAACGCCCGACCGCCACATGGCGTTCCGCCTGATGCGCTACGCCGTGGCCGCCATGCAGCGCCATCTGGATGCCGGTCATAAAAAGCTGCCGCTGGTCATTCCTGTGCTGTTCTATACCGGGAAGCGCAGCCCGTACCCGTACTCCACCGACTGGCTGCAGGCGTTTGACGATCCGGCGCTGGCCGGGCGCCTCTACAGCGCGCCGTTCCCGCTGGTCGACGTCACGGTGATCCCGGACGAGGAGATCATGCACCACCGCAGCATGGCCGCGCTGACCCTGCTGCAGAAGCATATCCACCGGCGGGACCTGACCGACCTGCTGGACCGGCTGGCCGCCACCCTGATGGCCGGTCACCTCACGGGACAGCAGCTGGTTTCGCTGATAAACTACCTCGTACAGGCGGGCGAAACCGACGACGCCGAAGCCTTCGTACGCAACCTGGCACAGAGAGTGCCGCAGCATGAGGACGAACTGATGACGATTGCACAGCAACTGGAGCAGAAAGGGCTGGAAAAAGGCCTGACGCAGGGCCGCGTCGAAGGTGAACGTGAGGCGACTATCAAAATTGCCCGGGCTATGCTGCAAAAGGGCCTGGACAACCAGACCGTTATCAGCCTGACAGGGCTGACCGAAAACGACCTGAGTCTTATCCGCCATTGACAGAGACATCGCCTCTCTGTGTCATAACGGTGCCCTGAGGGCACCGTTAACCTTCCTAATCGGTATCAGATCTTTTCGGGTGTTCAATCCTGATTGATGGCGAACCTTTAAAGGTGATATCTGCCTGATACATCAGAATGAGGTCAAACCTGTCAGAGTCGCTCCGGACATTCTCAGAAGTAATTTCCACCAGGTTGCCAGACTCAAATTCCCTGAGTGAGAGAGCACTGAAAAAATCCTCATCAACAACCAGTGAACACGGCTGGTTAACGAACGGCATAAAGAAAATATGACAGTCGCCATTATGGGTTGTGACAGTTCTGGAGCCGTCACGGTTTATCTTCATAATCCGTTGGAGTTCAGCGCCTGCGAAAATCAGATTATTATACTGCTGGAAAATTTCCTTACTCATTACCAGAACATACTTACGTGAAAAATCAGATGAGGCTTTGATGTTATCAAGCAGCATATTGAAATCTTCGATGAAGATTTGTCGCGACGCTGCTGAGTGCAGGAGTTTATGTACTGCGATACGCTGAATATCGCTCACAATGCACTCGGCCTGGAAATCGCCTTCGTTTGCCGCCGCTATTGCATCGATCCCCTCAGCATAAGACTCTTTTTCAATGTGGACTGAGGGCCTCCGCTCCGTGAAACCCTCAGCACTTTTCACAAATCGGGTAAGCCTGAAGAGAGAAAGCGGAACGGGCTTTTGCAGGCGCCGGGTAAGATATTCTGAAGTTTTAGCAGCCGTGACAGCCAGCCGGGATGCATCGATGACGGCCTCCTTCAGCTGGGTATCCAGGTTTTGCTTAAGAAGATCGATGTGCTGTCCAAGGAGGCTATTGAGATTAGCTTTTGAGACAGCGATTTCGTTTTCGTTTAAATGACAGGGGCATTCCAGTGTTTCCAGCTGCTTATGAACGCCGGATAATACACCCAGAAGATGCTGCTTCTCACGATAGGTTATATAATCGTCCTCAATGGCCTCTCTAACGTCTTTGCTTATCTGGCTGCTTTCTCCAGACACAACCAGAAGTAACTGAGCCCAGGCCATGGGCATATCAATGAACCCGCGATCATATATTCCACTGTAAAGGCGACCTGAAACCATATCCGGCTTTTCGTAATCACTCATTCGACGCGCCAGCCCGGTCAGCCAGGCGCGGCTTTCCATTTTTTCTGACCACGTCCACAGACAAATTCGTATCAGGGACTTTATCAGTTCTCCGCCGTCATCTATTTTTTCTGATTTCGTTTCTAAACCACCAGTCTGGTCAGTGAGATCACCCTGAAGAATTAATCTTACGAAATGCGTGATAAATTTATCCTGTGCTTTCATTCTGGATGTGAGATATAAGCTCACGCAAATGCGCATGTCGATCAGAGCATTCATACAGGCAATGCTGAACCAGTCGCGGTCAGTTATACAGTTCATGTGTTTTATTATGAAAATACCGGGACTGAACAACTGGCCCTGGTAGCTGTATTTTTCAATCGAATGACTGTCAATATTCATGGAATGCTGCCACCTGTTAAGGAGGTCAACAGCCATATCGGTGGTCACGCGATCGCGCGTCTGTATTGCCTCAATAACCATCACTGAAATGTCCTGAAGCTGTGCTTTACAGAAGAAATCAAAAAGCTCCGCGTCATCTGCATTACAGAACCTTGAACTGACTACATCCTGATGACGTTCCCAGATGCTAATAAATGTTCTTAATAACCGGTCATAGCGCGTTCTGAGAGTGACACTGGAGAGCGGCTGATTCTGAGTGTACCAGCTTGTTAAGGTTGACCAGAAAGAGCGGGTGATCCCTATGTATATACCCAGCTCAGCAGTAGTTAACAGCTTGCGGTTATTGAGTATGCGCAGTCCGGTCCACAGGCACAGTTCAAAAAACCTTTCTGACTCTGCGATTTTATCCATTGCTTTCGCTGAAATAGAATAAATTTCATTAGAAAACGCATCCTGTATAGATATTTCGAATAGTTCTGATTTAAGTAATAAAAAGTTATCCGGCGCATCATTATTCTGAAAATAGTACAACTCACAAAGAGTCGTGAAATTATCGATTAAAACACCAGAGGCATCATCGAAGCCGTTAATATCTGAATCGCGCAAACACGAATATATATCTGCCGTCAGAGGCTGCATGATAGTATTGGATGTTGACAAGCTTCGCCGGTCCTTTACCTTGTAAAAACATTTTTTCAGTAACCTGACGGGATAGCTTTCAGAATCAATATTGCGCAAACTGAAAAGAACCTTTTTGTCCACCTCATCACCGCTTATGTAATTGTTTCCCACTGTGAGGTGACCAACACTGCCATTTTTAATCATCTGTTTATTAATCAGCCTGAGGGCTAATCTGAATGGCCGATGATACAGGCTTAGTACGTCTGTTTTCAGAAATTTCCCGGATACGTGCTGATTTTCAACCGAATTATCAACAAGCTTGATTTCAAGATTAGAAAAAATTGTCTGGGGGTAAACAGGATTAAGCCTTAACGAGGCGGCAACTTTTTCATTAACATGATTTCTGACGATACCAAAAGAAATATATCTTTTTACAACAGCCTGCCGCTTGTCATCATCCAGAACCTCCAGGCTGACGATAAAAAACCAGACGGAAAGCAGAATGTTAATGGTAAGCCATGCAGCACTTGTCAGGCAGGCGATGCCATAGAGATAATCTCCAAAAATCATTCTGACGGGGACACTTAAAAGAATAAATGCTGACAGGAATAATCCGCTCAGCCCTGCCAGCATGAACCCTGAATAACGCTGATAGGCACTCTGTGCCACTTTTCTGTCAGATTTTTTCTGAAAGACCACGCTGACAAGCCCTATCACCAGCGGATAAACAATACCGATTATAGTCAGCTGGCCACTCAGAATTGTAGTCTGCCACTCTAAAACAGAGTGACGGTAGGGAAAAAAGGAAGACAGGTATTCCCTTATGGGAACCTTTAGCAAAAAACCTGCTATAAGCATCACAAGAGCTGCGCATAGCAGACAAAATGCAGAAATAACCGGCGTAGATGAAAGTCTGATTATAAGTCTTTCCAGCGGGTTCCATTTCAAATGTGCATATATTGAATTTTGTAGAATTTTTGTTTGCACAAATTTTTTTGCGAGATACTCAGTTTTGTTTGTTACCCACCCGAGCATATACGCTCCTTTATTTTTGGTTTAATTTAATCCCTGTGAAATCATATGCAGGATGTGATGTTTAGTAACTTGCGTGTTTGTGAAAGGTCTGGATCGGGTCAACTATCCCATAATACCTCCCCTGATGATGCCAAAATAACATTTTCATGCAGCCCGGTTTACGGGACATGTCAAAAATCTGAACTGGCAGGCTGAGTGACCTTATCCCGGGTCACTCCCCCTTTGGTTCTTTCTGATAGACCGGATCGGTTCCCCGCGGGTACTGCAGGGCCAGATTGCGGTAATACTGCAGCCGTTCCCTGAAGTATTCGCGCAGCTCCTCCGGCTGCTGCCTTTCAGCTTCGGCCGGGATAACGGGCAGATTCAGGCGCTCTCTGTACGCCACGCCCGAGGCGGCCAGATCCGCGTTAACCTTCGCCCGTTCTTCCGGGCTGCGTGCGGCTAAATTCTGTGACATGTGAAATCCTCCTGACGTCAGTATACCCCGCTATCCTTACAGCAGGAGGTGACTATGTGCGGACGATTTGCGCAGTACAGCAGCCGTGATGAGTATTTTGACGCGCTAGGCCTGAAACCGGATGAAATCACGTTCGACCCTGAGCCCATCGGGCGGTATAACGTCGCGCCAGGCACGAAGGTGCTGCTGCTGAATGACCGGGAGGAGCAGCTGCATCTCGATCCGGTTTTCTGGGGGTACGGACCGGAATGGTGGGATAAACAGCCGCTGATTAACGCACGCGGGGAAACGGCGGCCAGCGGGCGGATGTTTAAGCCCCTGTGGCACCACGGACGTGCCGTCGTGCCGGCAAATGGCTGGTTTGAATGGCAAAAACAGGAAAAAGGTAAACAGCCGTTTTTCATCCACCACCGGGACGATCGCCCGCTCTTTTTTGCGGCGATCGGTAAACAGCCTTACGGAGAGGACCACGGCAAAGAGGGGTTTGTCATTGTGACGGCGGCGAGCAGTCAGGGCATGGTCGACATTCACGACCGGCGCCCGCTGGTGCTTTCCCCTGACGCCGTCCGTGAGTGGCTGAGCCCGGAGACGTCGCCCTCGCGGGCAGAAGAAATTGCCCATGACGCCGCCCTGCCGGAAAAGGCGTTTGCGTGGCATCCGGTCAGCAGAAAGGTGGGCAACATTCATAATCAGGGCAGGGAGCTGGTTGTGCCCGTCCCGGAAGGTGATGGCTGACGCGTCTGGCCTAGCGGGGGGCTTCTTCTGCTTCCTCATCCGGTTCGCCGCGCAGCTGTTCAATCGCGAAAATCAGTGAAGAGGGGCATAAGTCCTTTTTCTCAATGCAGGCGCCCAGCAGACGGATCAGCTCGGTGGCCAGCCGTTCCCGGGTTATTTCGCCGTCCTCGCTGGCGAGCTGCATGCAGCACATGCCGGCCGCAAAGCAGGCGTTGTGATAAATTTCTTTGTCGGTTTCATCTTCACTAAATATCATAAGGACTCCTGCTGACGTCGTATCTGATAATGAATGCGTATTTTCAGTGAAACGGGGGCTCAGGAAGGGGTTTCCGCGGCCTGAGAAGATTCAGTCTCAGAATAACACCGCCGCAGGCGGTGTGAGTACATTTTTTGCACAATGTACAGCTGTCGCAGGACCGGGATAAAGCTCCGCACCTGACCGGTCATCCGGGGCAGCAGATGGCCCCGGCATTCATCAGGCTATTCAGTCTCGTAAAATTTGGGCTCTCTGAGCGCTTCGCTGACTTCATCCAGCAGCTGCCTCAGGGCCATTTTTCCGGGAAGTTTCCCCATGGTTTTCCCGTCACAGGACGTGCGGGCGGCCCTGGCAGCGAAGTCCATGAAGCGCCTGTCCTCCCACAGCTGACCAATCATCATCATATTAAAGCCAATCTGCAGGCTGGCGCTGACGTCGTACTCGTCGCCGGGGCTGAAGATACTTTCCAGCTCCGCCCGCGCGTCCTCGTTCATCCGGCTGAAATCCTGATCGCGGTACCACACCACGCACTGTTTTATTCCGACACCCATCAGCTGTGCAAACTCTGCTTCTTCGTTCTCGGTCATACATCCTCAGAGGAACTCATCAAAAATCCGCAGGCAGCAGTGCATGCTGGCCACGATCACAAATAAGCATTGTAGTGCAGCCGGTCCTGGCTGGATATCTGATCTGATACCGATGCTGTTTAGTAATAAAACGCGCGGGTTTGGCGACAGTTCCTGCGGAGTTGAAAATTTTATACTCTGAAATAAATAAAAACGCCGAAGCAGTACGCTACCACGTCTTTCTGGAGCAATCCTTTAGGGGGCCTGGTTTGATAAAAATGGAAGGGATGGCGGCATCAAGCGAATTGATATATCCCGAGACAGGCAGATGCTCCGGCGCATTGATGCATTAACCAAGAGCGTGTGCGGCGACCGATCTGCATCGACGTTTTTAAGTCAGCAAACCCGTTCCGGCATTTATTGTCCGGAGAAGGTTCCCCCTTACTCTGAATCCCCTGTTTGTAAAATGACAACCGAGTCATCCGTGAATAATTTTTTCCATCTTATTATTCAGGTGAATATAAAGGCATTCGGTAGAAATTGAAAATAAATGTCTTTAATAGACCGTCACGACATCAGACCCAACCCTGAACGATAAACACTCGTAACCTGATAGAATCACAAAATTGATTTGTGACAGGATCGTTGCAGCAATCTGATGAAACTACATTCAGATGTACACATTTACGTTTTTCTTGCGTTATGAAACATAAAAAAACCTGATATCTTGATCCAGGCATCATTTTTTATAAAACCTGTTCAGATTATTGCTTTTTAAATAAAGTTAAAACTCCTGCAAATGGCTTACTGAACCATCATCTAACATCACTAAAATAAATAAAATAGATTATTAAACCAAGAAGAACAAATAAATTAGTATTTCGGTGCATTCTTGTATCTGCATGAACAATATGCGAGTCTGGTTCTCCATTAAAATGAAACAACGGTTCGCCTATCAAACCATGCAGAGGCAGTATGGAACATCTCGTTGCGAGTGTGGATATCGCGCTCAGGCTGATGAATATCATTGCTGAAAAAGGCGCAATGGGTCTTACAGAATTATCCAGAGTGAGCGGCATCAATAAATCCCGCGTCTACAGGCTTATGTGTACGCTGGAAGACAGGCATTACATCGTTAAGTCCGGAGAACCGGTTGTTTACAGGCTGGGTTATCAGGCTCTTGTGGTAGGGCGAAGCGCAAAAGAGCAGAACACTCTCGTCAGGCTCGCAGGTCCGATCCTCGACCATTTGCAGTCAATGCATGATGAAAATCTTCAGATCCGGGTCCGTGAGCATGATGAAATGGTACAAATTATGTCAAGGGCTTCAATGCAACCATTACAGGTAAGAAGCCGTGCAGGAAATCGCAGAAGGCTTGGCGAGGGCGCTTCCGGCGAAGTGCTTCTGGCATTTGCTCCACAGGCGGTGCAGGAAATCTTTATCAGAGAAAATGAAAACGGCATCGGATTTACGGATTATCTGAATAACATTCGTGAGAAAAATATTGCCATCACCAAAGGTGCTATAACGCCGGGGATATGGGCGTTTGCCGTCCCGGTTTTTGATGAAAATATGATGTGTGTTGCGTCTATGAGCCTTAGTGCGCCTGCTGAGCGAGCGATGAATAAAGAGAGGCAGTTCATAAAGTCTCTTGTGACCTGTTCATGCGAGCTCTCTGCTGAATTAGCCTGTCCGAAAGAGCACCTGGAGAGGGCGTATACGGCCCTCAATCTGGAGAGCGAAAATGACTGCTGAAATAAAAAATGCATTACAGGAAAAAAAGAATACTAATCCTTCTCTTGTTTTACTTGTTGTCTTGATTCTGGCGGTAGTACTGACGTGGATAATTGATTCCGGGGAATATCAAAGAAGTGATAAAAAAATCATTGCCGGCACATATCACGTTATTAATAAAAACCGCACGCCTGAAAATATTCTTGGTTTGTCTTCGGGAGAGCCCGATACACAATCAGCTTCGCCGGCTGGAATAATTCAAGCGCTTCGATCCATACCGGAAGGAATAATTAAACAATCCGGTTTAATCATCATGGTTCTGTTTATTGGAGGGATGTTCGGCATTCTTAACCAGACCGGAGCCATAATGAAAGGGCTTGAAAAAGTACTTTATATTACCAAAGGCAGAATTATTGTTCTTGTGCCTGCGCTCATGCTCTGCTTTTCGGCAGGGTCTACCTTCCTGGGATTAGCAAAGGAATACTTGCTGCTGGTACCCCTTGTTGTCGGGCTTTTAGCCCGGATAGGTTTACCTGCCATCTATGGCCTCGGGATAGTCGCCATCTCTGTAAAGCTTGGATACATGTCTTCAGTTACCAATCCCTACGCGCTGACCATCGCACAGCCGCTGGCAGGCGTGCCACTGTTTAGCGGTATGCCTCTGAGAATTGGCGGTTATATCATTTTTCTTATAACTGGCGTTCTGTTTATGATTATGGCGATACGCAGACACGGCTGTCTGCCATATCAGCGGGAAACAGGGGGCGAAACGACCCTGACCGGCAGACAGCGTATGCTTCTTTTGCTGCTGATATCAGGTGTAGCTGCAATGGTTTTTGGCGCGCAAAAATGGCACTGGAAAAACAATGATATTGCTGCCTGGTATCTTTTCATGAGCATTGTAATATCCGCATTCTCCGGCATGAGCGCTAACGCATGCGCTGATGCTTTTGTTGAAGGAATGAAGAAGACGCTTATTGCAGCTTTACTTATTGGACTCGCAACCGCCGTTGAAATTGTCCTCACTAAAGCTCAGGTTCTGGATACGATTATTTTTAATCTGTCTAATCTGGTGAGTAATCACGGCCCGCTGGTATCCGCATACAGTATGTTTACAACTCAGCTAATACTGGATTTTGCTATACCTTCTACCTCCGGTCAGGCGGCTGTGACCATGCCTGTCATGGCACCGCTGGGTCAGTTATCAGGAGTATCAGCCCAGAGCACCGTGCTTGCTTTTTTGCTGGGGCACGGCCTGACAAATTTAATAACACCCACATCAAGCGGACTGTTAGTGCTTCTGGCCGCGGCACAGGTAGGCTGGGCTCAGTGGGCGAAATTCATTCTTCCTCTTTTCTTTATATATGCCCTTATGGCAATCGGCATGCTCAGCTTTGCAATTTACACGGGATACTGACCGGAGAATATAATGATTACTGACGACCGTCATATGATGAACGTAATGATACCCATGCGCGATGGGATAAAATTATCAACGGATATTTATCTTCCTTCCGGCACAGGCTGCTGGCCGGTTATTATAGAGCGTACACCTTACGGAAAAAATAAATACTCACGTTCAGAATCCACTTCTGATGGAGCGAAAATCTCCAGGACGGAGATGGCGCGGTCTTTCACGGACAGAGGGTATGTTCTGGTTATTCAGGATTGCCGGGGACGATATGAATCTGAGGGTACTTTCATTAAGTATACCGGTGAAGGGGAGGACGGGTTCGACACACTTTCATGGCTGGCCAGCCAGCCGTGGTGCAACGGAAAGATAGGCAGCATGGGACTGTCCTACGCCGCGCATACTCAGCTGGCAATGGCCTGCCTTAAGCCTCCTGCACTGTGCGCTATGGTTCTTGATTCCGGCGGTTTCAGTAACGCGTGGGAATGTGGAATACGCCAGGGAGGTGCATTTGAAATGAAACAGGTCACCTGGGCATACAGACAGGCGAAGGAAAGCCCCCGCGCCAAAGGGGACCAGCGGATCCGCGATGCACTTGACAATGAAAATATTACAGACTGGTTCAGACGATTTCCCTGGTTTCCGGGGCATTCACCTCTTCGGCATGTGCCGGAATATGAGAGCTACCTGTTTGAACAATGGAATAACTGCGATTTTGATGAATACTGGAAGCGCAACGGTATCTGGGCACAGGGCTGTTATGACGATCTGCCGGATATTCCGGTTTTATTTATGTCGAGCTGGTATGACAATTATGTCAGTTCTACGCTAAACAATTTCCGGGCCTTCGGTAAAGGTAGCCACAGGCACAGGCTGATTATGGGGCCGTGGTTACATGGCGACAGAAACCAAAGCTTCAGCGGTGATGTGGATTTCGGAGAACAGGCCTGCTTCGACGGAAATATTGAAACCACCTGGCTTGAATGCAGACTCAAATGGTTTGATAAAACCATCCGGCATTCCGAAAACGACAAAATAATCCCGGATGTTTCTGTGTTTTGTATGGGCGGCGGGACCGGAAAAAAAAATCATCAGGGCCGACTCGACCATGGAGGAAAATGGCTTCACAGTGATAAATGGCCCCTGCAGGGCACAACTCAGAAAACATTCTGGCTTGATGCGGGAGGAAAACTTGCCTCAGAAAAACCCGCCGCGCAGAACTGCATAAATTACCTCTCCGACCCCCGCAATCCAGTGCCCACTATAGGTGGATCGCTGACCTCAGGATTACCCGTGTTCAGGGGAGGGGCATTTGATCAGAGAGAATATCCGGAATTTTTTGGCACCCGGGGAGATGGCTTACCCCTCAGCGCCCGCGCAGACGTGCTGGCTTTTCAGACAGCCGTACTTGAGCAGGATCTTCTCGTTGCGGGAGAAATCGCCGTTACGCTATGGGTAAGCAGTGATGCGCCTGATACCGATTTTACCGCCAAGCTTATTGACGTCTATCCTCCGAATGAAGATTATCCTCAGGGATATGCAATGAATATTACTGACGGCATAATCAGATGTAGATACAGAAACGGTGGAGAGCCAGCCGGGGACATTACCGGCGACAGGCAGATTGAGTTGGTTATCACACCTTTTGCGACATGCAACCTGTTCAGGGCTGGACATCGTCTCCGACTCGATATCGCGAGCAGTAACTTCCCCCACTTCGATTGCAATCCAAATACGGGCGTTAAACCCTGCGATGGACGAGTAACCCGGATTGCCCGCAACACCGTCTGGTTCGGAAATCATACCCCCTCACATCTATCCTTGTTAGTGCTGGAAGCCACCTGAGAGCGTTTTAAATAGTTACTGATTTGTTCAGGAGAATGAATTTAAACTTGTAAGCTGGACATTATGCGTCAGCAGAACAAGTGGCTCCGTTCCTGTAGCCACTTGTTCTGCTGACGAAGAGGCCTTTAAATGGCCTCGTTCTGGGGGACTTAATATCTGTGTGAGGCTGCCGGCGCAGAGAATTAAAATTGCTATATCGCTTATTTTCCTTCACCAAGGTTACCCTGCCCTGAAGTGCAGAATTCTTTTAGATAAAAATAAGCCAGCAATATTTTCGCTTCATCCTCAATGCCATTAACGTCCACATTTATTCTTTTTTGTAAAAGCTTACATGTGTTTTCAAAATCCTCCCCGCGATGACAGGATAGCATCCGTACTGAACTTATTAACTGCTCTTTTTTTTCCGACGGACTATAACCACTGCTTAAAATAACTTTCGTTATGTTCGCATGACTCATCTTCACTTTCCTCATTGCAGAGTAAAAGAAAGGGATAGCATCCTTTTAAACTGCATTCAACTTCGTTTATTGAAAAGCAATAAACAGAGAGTTCATGTCTGGCGTATCAGTACACTGCTTATGAGAAATACACACAATGGAGTTCCTATGACAGAGATAAACGCATCGGCATCCGGTCAGTTCACGCTGGGTGATATCACGATAAATCGACTGGGCTATGGCGCAATGCGCATTGTCGGGGACGGCATCTGGGGAGCGCCGGCAGATAAAAAATCCTGCCTTGAAACACTGCGCCGCTTACCGGAAATAGGGGTTAACTTCATCGATACGGCTGACAGCTACGGTCCTGATATCAGTGAAGAACTCATCCGGGAAGCGCTACATCCTTACGACAACCTGTTGATTGCCACCAAGGGCGGATTTACCCGTCACGGTCCGAATGTCTGGAAACCGGTTGGCCGGCCTGAGTATCTTCGCCAGACCGTTCTGATGAGCCTCCGCAAACTCGGAGTTGAACAGATTGGCCTTTGGCAGCTGCATCGTGTTGACCCTCTTGTTCCCGCTGATGAACAGTTTGGTGTTATAGCAGAAATGCAGAAGGAGGGGCTGATCAGGCACGCCGGCCTGAGTGAAGTCAGTATTGAACAGATTCAGTGTGCACAACGCCACTTCCCGGTAGTGTCAGTTCAGAACATGTTTAATCTCGTTACCCGCACACATGAAGACGTGCTCGATTATTGTACGGAAAACAATATCGGATTTATTCCATGGTTCCCGTTGGGAGCAGGGGATCTCGCCAAGTCAGGGTCGTTACTCGACACGCTCTCCAGAGAGAAGGGTTACAGTCCGAGCCAGATCGCCCTTGCGTGGGTCCTGAAACGAAGCCCGGTCCTGCTGCCTATTCCGGGCACAAGCAAAATCCGCCATCTCGAAGAGAACGTGGCGGCGGCCAGTGTTCACCTTACGGACGAAGAGTTTCGCCTGCTGGACCAGCTGGGACGCGAGGCGCCAGAAACGCCAGGACCAGGGGCCTGATGAGGCCGGGTCATCCGGGGGAAACGACGCCCGGATGGTACATCCCTGCACAGCCGGTTAAAGGCTGTGCTAATAAGGAGGAACGAATATGTACACGCTGTATTACTGGCCAGGCTATTGCTCGCTGGCGGCGCACATAGTACTGAACTGGACGGGAGCGGATTATGTTCTTGTAAAAACAGATGAAAAAACCCGCCGTTCGCAGAGTTTTCTGATGATGAACCCATCCGGTACCGTTCCGGTGCTGAAAGCAGACTTTCCCGGAAAAAAATGGACGCTGAGTCAGAACATTGCCATTCTGTTCTGCCTGGCACAGGAGTTTCCGGAGGCCGGACTGCTGGGAGACCCTTCTTCACGGGGAGAGATCAGCGTCCTGCGCTGGCTGGGCTACATTAATTCCGATGTGCATAAGACGTTCACTCCGCTGCTCCACCCTGAACGGATACCCGGGACCGCCGACGTGAAAGCGGAGGTGAAAAGCAAAGCGCTGCAGACGCTCGTTCATCATCTCGGCATACTGAACGATGCGATGGGTAAAAACCGCTGGCTTGTGAATAACAGGCGCTCCGTGGCTGACCCTTATCTTCTGGTCATTCTGCGCTGGTCTAAAATGCTCGACGTAAAACTGACAGATTATCCTTCGCTGGACCGCTTTTATAAGCACATGGGCAGGGATGATAGCGTGACTGCGGCGCTCAGGCAGGAATCAACTGAGCTGTAATCGCGTCAAACTCCCCCGCATGGCACTTCCGGTTTATCGGGAGGCGCCATGTTCTCACTTTAAAAAGCATATTCAGTCCTGTCGCTGCATAATGTGTAGACGCCGGTGAGACGTGTTCAGGATAAATATCGGGGTCCTTCAGCGCGCAAGAAATCCTGAACGCCCTCACTGCTGATAAAAAACCGCCCTTATCCGGAGCCGACGCCGTCCTCCCGGCGCGGGTACCGGCACAGACCGGCGAATGAATCGGACCCGGCTGACACCCTCTTCACAAGCGCCCCCTTTGCGCATGTTCATTTAAGCAAACCCGGTAAAAGGCATGAGTTTTTAAACGATCCGCACTGACTGGCATTATTCTCTGCCGGGTAAGCATCCTGACAGTAGAGGGGTAAATGTCCTCAGCGCTTTTCTGTTTTTACAGGCGGTTCTTTTTGCTCACAGCCGATCCTGTCCGCAGCCAGGCAGTAATGTAGTGCATCCTCCACAAACGTACCCGGCACGGAGTGTCCCGCCTGATGGAAACGGAAAATAAGGTTGTTGTTATTCACCTCTAGCTCACGCGCCATGCGCTGCGTCATGCAGTAGGGTAAGACTCTGTCATTATCTGCATGACTGATAAAGATATTTTTCCCCGTAACGTTTCCCAGATAAAATCCCGGTGACCAGGCAACGATGTGGGTAACCTCAGCACAGCGCCCTCCCAGGCTGAGCGCATAGGATGCGCCATCGGAAAAGCCTGCCATCACAATATGTTTGTCATCTATCGTGTACCGATTCTTCAGCCACGCCAGCTGCCGGACAACAGCGTCTGCATCCTCACCCCATCCGCCGCGCAGCAGATCCCATGAATCCGCACCGGAGCGGGGAGCAAAAAGAATGAACCGGAACGTCTCCGACAGGTTATGCAGCTGAGCCAGTGCACCTCCATCTTCGCCGCCCGCTCCGTGGAAGAAGATAACTAAGGGAGCTGGCGCGCTGCTTTTGAGTGAAGGAAGCGATAAGGATGCTGAATAATCCGACAGCGTCAGCGTGTATCGCTTAACGGCGGTCGTGTCGGGTTCATGCATGGACGGGAACAGATTGCTGCTGATTTCATCAGATTCATTCATTATGATTCTCTGAAGACAATGAAAAAAGCCAGGATGTTATTCCCGGCTTTTTCTGAGGGTATCGGAGCTGACTGACCGGCAGACACTACACGTCCTTCCCTGGAAGACACAGCGCCGGTTCAGTCACGCAGACATCAGCTGGTTTTTTTTACCAGGCCCATCTGCAGAAGTGCGTCAATAGCACCTTCCTGACCCACTTCGGATTTCACCTTACCGTTTTCAATTTCGATAATGGTGGTGCCGGTGAAACGAATGACCTTACCGGAATTGGCCGGCAGAGGTCCACCGAATGGCGACTCAGTGAAGGCTTTACCGGTATGCGTACCGCCGCCGTCCCAGGTGGCAACCACTTTATTACCTTCTTCGATCAGCTCACCGGTTGCCCAGAAGTTCAGATCCTGGAAAGATTCACGGAAGTCAGTCAGCATGGCGATGACCGCTTCCGGACCGCGGAATTCACCGTGCATTGGATAGTGGAAGAAAATATCATCCGCCGCCAGTTCGCGAATAACTTCCGGGTTATAGTTTGCACCCCAGACTGAATCAAACCATTTGGCGACCAGTTCTTTATTTTTACTCATAATCCCTACTCCTGTTATCTTTAGTCATGCGGCTGTCGTTCACCGCGAGGTTAAAGATACCGACTTCGTCTTTATGAAAACCTCTGTTTCTTGCTAACTGAATATATTTTTCGTGAGTTTATGGCAAAGGAAAAAAATAAAAAAAATCAGGTTTTACTTTCCTGAAAATGACGCGACGATAACTGGCGGTTATTCAGGACGGGTCTGCGACGCTTTCCATTCCCGATATTTTTCTTTCATGCAGGTTCCGCAGGGACGATAGCCGGCGGCGATCGCCGTCATTTCATCCGCAAAGAAAACGCGGTGTTTGACATAGTGGCCCTTTGCCAGCGCTCTGAGCGCAGCCGGACAGTCCATGCGCCCGTAAATCTTATTCCTGCGATGGCCACCAAGCCGCCCCGGAGTTCGGCTTTCATAAGGTTTACCGTCGCTCCCCAGCAGGGTCCATGATGTTTTCATCGTCACTCCAGTTGTTATCAAGTATGGACAGGGCGTACCGGCACACCGCGCGCCAGTGCGGATCACCCGTAAAGTCAAAGGATGACAGGCAGGCTTTCAGATTGTCGTCACTGACCGTAATGCCCTTCAGATGACAGCGAATGACCATTTCGCCCAGCATGGCGGCAACATCGCTGACGAACGCTCTTTCATGACCGGATGTCATATTCATTCCTCAGTGCGTCCTGACTCGCCTGAACGTCAGGTTAAAGCGAACGCATTCTGTCGACGGCCAGGGTGGGATCCCGCCCTTCAGCGGCAGAACGCCGTGGTAGTTAAGGCGGGAGGGGCCTCCCCAGACCATCACATCGCCCTGTGTGAGAATATATCGGGCGCATGCCTGTTCCCGGCTCAGCCCGCCGAACAGGAAGACGGCCGGCAGTCCCAGCGACACGGAAACGATGGGTTGAGACATATCGCGTTCGTTTTTGTCCTGATGCAGGGTCAGCCTTGCGCCCGGGGAATATCGGTTGATCAGACAGGCGTCGGGGCTGAACGACGGATATCCCGCCGCCGCGGCTGCCATTTCTGCCAGCTGACGGAACTCGCCGGGCATGGATGGCCAGCTCCGCCCTGTGTCAGGATCGGTTGCCGTATACCGGTACCCGAATTCGTCGCTCATCCAGCCCAGATCTCCGCAGCTGGTCATACTGACTGACATAACGTGTCCGCCAGGGGTGCGGAGCTGTCTGAATGGTGCCATGCTGGCTATAGTGCTTATGCTTCCAAGCAGCCGTGCTGTGTCGTCACCGGCGAATCCCCGCAGAATAGTGGCGCCCGGCGCGACCTTTTCTTCCCACTGTCGCACCATGCTGTCATCATCTGAAAAGAGATCCTCTATCATAAGGGGATCACTGAGCGTCGTGGAAAATCACGCCCAGCGTATGGCGCTGGCCGCTGCGTATTTTGCTGACGCCGTGTCGCATATTGACGCGATAAATGCCTTTAGTGCCCTGTACCGGTCGGTGATGAACGGCGAAAATTACCGCATCTCCCTTACCAAGGCGCACCACTTCGGGCCGCGTCTGCATCCGCGGACGCTGCTCGGTCATGACAAATTCACCGCCGGTAAAATCAACGTCCGGTTCAGAAAGCAGAAAGGCCACCTGCAGCGGGAAAACCAGATCGCCGTATAGATCCTGATGAAGGCAATTGTAATCCCCCTGCGCATACTGTAACAGTAACGGCGTCGGTCGGGTCTGACCTGCGGCGTGACACTTTTCAAGATAAGCCTGATGAGTTGGCGGATAATGTACATCAATATTCATCAGGGTGTTCCACCGGTTGGCAATGTCTGCCAGTCCCGGATACAGCTCTGTGCGCAGCGTCGTAACAGGGTCCGGTAGCGGATAGCTGAAATATTTGTATTCCCCTTTTCCGAATCCGTGCCTTGCGAGATGGATATGCGTACGGAAGCGATCGCCGTCCGGGTACAGTGCGGCGAGGCCGTCACAGAGTTCCGGAGTGAGCAGCTGCGGCAGACGAGCACACCCAAACGCAGAAAGCTCTTCGCTGACGGAGTCCCAGTTAATTTTGCCTAGCCGATCCTGCAGCAACGTTGTTGCCGGCCCTTGTGCTGTATTACTCATGATACTTTTGCCTCTTTATTCAGAAGGGCACGCTTACGCTCCACGCCCCAGCGGTATCCCGACAGGGCACCGTCATTTTTCACGACGCGGTGGCAGGGGATCGCCACCGCCAGCATGTTAGCCGCGCAGGCGCCGGCTACGGCCCGGACAGCTCTGGGTGATCCTATCCGCAGCGCAATATCGGAATAACTGACCGTTGCGCCAACGGGAATATCGCGCAGAGCCTGCCAGACGCGCTGCTGAAATGCCGTTCCCCGGATATCCAGCGGTAAATCCAGTCCGAGTTCCGGTGCCTCAACGAATCCTACGACCCGCGCAACGAGTTTCTCAAAATCAGCATCTCCTCCCACCAGATCGGCCTGCGGGAATTTATCCTGCAGATCCTTCAGCAGGGCGTCCGGGTCCTCGCCAAGCAGAATGGCGCAGATCCCCTTGTCGCTCTGCGCCACCAGAATGTCACCCAGTGAACAGATGCCCAGTGCAAAATAGATGGTTGTGCCCTTCCCCCCCGCCCGCCACGTTTTGGGCGTCATTCCCAGCATTGCCGATGAATTTTCATAAAAGCGGCTGTTCGAGTTAAAACCGGCATCGAATATGGCGTCCGTCACGCTGACATTGTCGTTCAGGGCCTCGCGCAGTCGCTGATTACGGTGTGCGCTGGCATACGCTTTTGGCGTCAGTCCGGTTATTGACTTAAACAGCCGGTGGAAATGAAACGTACTCATGCCCACGTGAACGGCGATATCGGCCAGCGCTGCCTCTCCCTCGCACGCTTCAATATACCGGCAGGCTTCCGCAATCCTGGCAGAGTGATCGGTTTCCAGTTCCGGTTGTCCCCGACGCAGGCGTTTACTCGGGCGGTACCCCTGTGCCTCCGCGGCTTCCGGCGTGTCGAAGAATTCAATGTTTTCGCGTTTCGGCAGGCGCGCCGCGCCGGAAGGCTGGCAGTAAACGCCGGTCGTGCGTACGCCATACACAAAATGACCGTTAGCGTCTTTATTACGCTCAACAATAGCCTGCCAGCGCGCATCATCCGTTGCCCACTGTGATACTTTGTTCATATGTATACCTGTTATCCGAGACCCGGTCATAGCCACCGGCTGACCGGGTCTGCCCCGCATCAGGCCGCTGAATGCTTCACAAAAAAGTCACGCAGGGCCTGGTTAAACGCGGCGGGTTGTTCCTCCGGGAAAAGCATTCGCTCACCCGGCAGTTCAATACACTCCCGCGTACCCGGCAGCGTCTTCGCAAGCCAGCTGGCCCACTGTGCGGGGAAGAAGGGATCATCGGTTCCCCACACAATCAGAGCCGGTGCGGCAACCTGCTGCAGTGCTTTTTCGATGCGAACGGTCTGCTGATTGTCAAACGCCAGTACAAATCGTTTGAGATTTTCTACCGTGTTTTCGCTCCGAAGCAGTGGCCCGATATAGGCCTGTACCGTTTCGTCAGACACGTTCTCAGGCCGGGCATAGGCAAGCCCGAAACCGGTCTCTGCGCGGTAGTTATCAGGATGTTCAACCATGCCGCGAAGCGTGTCTCTGAGCCCTCCGGCTTTAACCATGTCGAGAAAACCGGAGAACGACTGCGGTGGCCAGTTGTCATGGACGTCACCGTTGGTCAGTACAAGACTTCGGACGCGGGACGGATAACGCACGGCGAATATCTGTGCTACCCCGACACCGCTGTCGCTGGCAACCAGATCGACGGCGTCAATATCAAGGCTGTCGAGAAAAGCATCCAGCATGTCAGCCTGTGCTTCAAAAGAGACGTTCTGCGAAACTGGCGTTTCCGTATGTCCATGGGCCATCAGGTCCACCGCAATACAGCGCCGGATATCACTGAGAGCCGCCAGCTGATGACGCCACAGATAACCATTAACCATCAGCCCGTGAACGAAAAGGGCCACGGGGCCGTTCCCCTGTTCGGCATAGCTGATGGTACCTTCTGGGATCGTTACCGTACGGCGGAGTGCATCAAATTCTGTATGCGTCATAATTCACCTCTGTTATCAGGCTGGCCTGACGGCCGGCGATGTCATTACTGTCAGGCTGCTATTGTGGTGAAATGCTCACCGCAGGACACTCCGTCTTTTGCTTTTTAATTTTTTCAGGCCAGCCGGGTTACGCCATAAGGACCGAAAATATAAATACGTCCGTCGGTAAAGTGCAGTTGCGGGCAGTTGCCATGACAGACCCATTCAGCCAGTCCCGCGTCAGTGTACGTCTTCATTGCGTCCATTGCGGTCTGCCGCTCCTGGCCGAGAGGAGCCGTCATCTGATATACAGCCGGCCTGTCAGGGCTGGCTGCGCACCCGGCGTGGCGGGCTCCATTAGTATTGCTCATTATGCTTCCTGTTGTTCCTGACCCGCGCCTCAGTGTGCGCGGCGAAATGTCAGGTTGATACGTTGACTCCCCATCCGTTCGTGGTGACCTTTTTTAAGCGTCCGGATGCCGTGGTAGAACATCCGCGAAGGCCCCCCCCATACCACTACGTCCCCATGCTCAAGAAGATAGGGAGTAACGGGAGCGCTGCGTGTTCGCCCGCCGAAATCGAACGTGGCAGGCAGCCCCAGCGAAAACGAGACGATGGGATGAGTAAAGTTCTTTTCGTCTTTGTCCTGATGCAAAGACAATCTGGCACCCGGTATATAACGGTTGATCAGACACGCATCGGAACAGAAGTCGTGATAGCCCGCGACAGCGGCGGCCTGCCGGGCCAGCTGGCTGTAAAGGGCGGGCATTTCAGGCCAGGCATGCCCCGTCTCAGGATCGGTCTCAGAATAACGGTATCCCCGTTCATCGGTTACCCAGCCGCGCGGCCCGCAGTTGGTCATGGCTACTGACATGCGATACCCGCCAGGCGTGACCATGTGCCTGAATGCGGACAGGTCAGTAATACGTTCAAGATTGCGCAGGAGTTCCTGCTCATGTTTAAGCAGAAATCCTTTGAGAAGCACTGCGCCTTCGCTCATCCGGATGAGCTCGTTACCGGAAGAAGATAGCTGTGTCATAGAGGTCTCAGGTCTGGGCGTCATGAAATATGATCCCGGCCGTATGGCGGGTTCCCCTGTGAAGCCGGCTTACGCCATGTCGCATAGCCACTCTGGCATAGCCCCTTGCGCTTTTTACCGGTCGCTGATTGACAGCAAAAACAACGGCATCTCCCTGCCTCAGGGGCACAACCTCAGCCCGGGACGCCATCTGGCTGCGCTGTTCGGTAAGCATAAATTCGCCGCCTTCAAAATCCCGCCCGGGTTCGGAAAGCAGGATCACGACCTGCAGCGGGAAAACGTGTTCACCATAAAGATCCTGATGCAGACAACAATGATCTCCGTTGTGATATTCAAGCAGCAGCGGGGTCGCCTTCTGCTGTCCGGCATCCCGGCATCGAGACAAAAACTCGGCGTGATCGCGCGGGTAGCGTATTGTCAGACCGAGTTTTTCCTGCCACGTATTAGCGATGTCGGCGAGGCCCGGATAAAGTTGCGTACGCAGCGTTTGCGTCAGGTCCGGCAGCGGATAACGAAAATACTGATACTCGCCCCGTCCGAATCCGTGCCGGGCCATAACCACGCGTTTGCGAAAGCGGTCGCCTTCGCTGTAAAGGGCGGCCATGGCTGAGCATTCTTCACGAGTCAGGATGCCGGGGAAAACAGCGCTCCCCTGGGCATCCAGTTCCCGTCTGATAAATGTCCAGTCCACAGCTTCACAGCGTGACGGCACATCACCTGCCGCAGATAACGGAAATGCCGGATTCATAGCACGATCTCCGAACTGAGCAACTGACGTTTACGTCCAATACCCCAGCGGTATCCAGAAAGCGAACCATCTTTACGGATAACCCTGTGACAGGGGATTGCTACGGCGATAACGTTCGCAGCACAGGCGCCGGCCACGGCCCGCACTGCGCCCTTATCACCCAGTTCTCCCGCTATCTGCTGGTATGTCCGTGTTTCACCCGCCGGAACAGCCCTCAGCGCCTTCCAGACGCGCTGCTGAAAGGGAGTACCGCGCACATCCAGTTTGAAACGCCGGGAGGAATCCGGGTGACTGATGTATGCCGCCACGTCCTGCGACAGGCTGCTCAGCGCGTGATTCTCTTCTGTCAGCTGCGCCCGGGGAAAAGTCTGCTTCAGCTCAGACAGCAGTGATTCCGTTTCGTCAGCCATAAAAATGGCGCACACGCCTTTCTCACTGGTGGCCACAAGGAAATAGCCCAGCACAGACTGTGCGATGGCATAGCGAATTTTTTCGATTGAAGTGTTCATATTCACCGTCTCCATATTAAGGGAACACAGTATGGCCTCTGCGCCTTCAGCGAACTCTCCGGCTCTTGCTTTCTGATTTTTTATATCTGCCGTTTTCGTTTTATGAGCTTCCGGCAGTTCTTTTTCGTTCAGATAAAACAAAAAATCACTCACGGTCGGTGCAGTCCGCGTCGCAGATACGATGCTGCTGAAGAATAGAAAGCAAATAACGGGATGAAAAACTATGGGGTGCGGGTAAGCTGCGGCACTTTTAGTAAAATGAGATATAACGATGTCTGAAATCTGTGAAGCTTCTTACGAACGGGCCTCTCTCTGGCTGTCAAAGCAACCCGAATGGGCATCCCTTATTACACGCGTTGGTCCATGTGGTCATCAGGCTAAGCCGGAAAGAGAGCCCTATGAAGCTCTGATACGCGCTATAGCCTACCAGCAACTGACTGCCAGAGCGGGCGATGCCATTCTCGCCAGGCTGCGCGCGGCGTTTATGACTGAGGCTTCCGCATTTCCTTCACCAGCTCAGCTTGAGAATGCCAGCCCGGAACTCCTGCGTCAGTGCGGTTTTTCTACCCGAAAAGTCGCGACTCTCCAGGCTATAGCGCAGGGGGCGCGGACCGGTCTCGTTCCGGGAAGAAAAGAAGCGGTCATGCTCAGTGATGAGGAGCTTGTCGCCCGGCTGACATCGCTGAAAGGGATCGGGCGATGGACGGTCGAAATGCTGCTTATCTATACGCTTGAGCGCATGGATATCATGCCGCTTGATGACTTCGGTATCGCAGAGGGGCTGCATTTTCTTTATGCGCCTGAAGGTGTGTTGTCCAGGAGGGAACTCCGGATACTCAGTGAAAAATGCGCGCCTTACCGGACTGTGGCGTCCTGGTATCTTTGGCGTATACCGCAGCTGCCTGGCTATCGCGAATTCAAAGCCTCCAGACCAGGACGTTAAGCAATAAACCTGCGCAGAAGGCTGCTCGCGATCTGCAATCACTTCACTTATATAACCTGGAGGGATTTCCCCGCCTGATTTTTTGTCTGAATTTTACTGGCTGGTAATCGCTGATTAATATTCCATTGAGATGATCTGTCTCATGCATTATCGCTCTGGCCAGCCAGCCATCAGCTTCACCCTCAATATGATTGCCATAAACATCACGGGCACACCAGATTATGCTGACCGGCCTTGAGACCGGACACCACACAGCATTCATCGAAAGGCAACCTTCGTTTTCGGTAGAACGCTGACGACTGACGGACTTAAGGACGGGATTAATTAAAACCATCGCACCGGAACGTTTCCCTTCAGCCATGATGGCAATCACCCTGAGCGATACCCCCAGCTGAGGAGCAGACAGGCCAATGCCGTCATAATGATACATAGTATCTTTAAGGTCATCTGTCAGAAGAACGAGCTGTTCATCGAAAATTTCAACCGGCTTAGCCCGCTTGCGTAATACAGGATCCGGAAACTGTCGGATATTTTTTACGGCCATTTTTGTTCTTTCCTCACGACGTACAGTTGAATGTAAAGATGGCAGGGAGGGTCAGTTATGGATATCGGCTTCTTGCTTTTTATATAAAAAAATAAAAAGCAAGAAGCCGAGTGAGTTTTATTAATGAATAGAGAAAATAAGATTACAACAGCAAAGGAGATACGAAATGCCTGTGAAAATACAATATTCTTCTGGTGACAGTTCACTCGGCGAGTTTTTTTTCGCCGTGTCAGAATCAGGTCTGGTCATGCTTGAGCCAGGCGTTTCCATAAACAACGGATTAGCCCGCCTGCAGATAAAATATCCGGAAGGCTGTTTTACACACAGCGATGCAGAGCTCAGAGAAGTCGCACAAGCACTGGCGGACGTCATGGATATGCCCGGCGCAACGTTCTCTTACCCGCTGGCACCTTCCGGCAGCGAATTTGAGATGAAAGTCTGGGCACTGCTGAGAGAGATCCCGGCAGGGAGGCGGATAAGTTACGGTGAACTGGCAAAGCAGATGGGGCAACCACGTGAAGCACAAAAGATCGCCCAGGCATGCGCAGCGAATACAATTGCCGTTCTTATTCCCTGCCATCGGGTCGTAAAAAAAGACGGTTCTCTCTCGGGTTTCCGCTGGGGATACTGGCGTAAAAAGTTGCTGCTTGAAAGAGAGTGTTCTACGTCAGCAATGTCCGCTGATTTGAACGAGCCACTGCGTCCTCTGGGAGAAGCACAATGATAACCGGAAATAACGTATTGCCTGTTCAGGAGGTTGTATCCGCAGTGGACGGCACGCTGTGTCTGAATGACGGCGCCACTGATTGTCGGGCGGCATGGTTTGTTGCGGCAGTGAGTCGTTTAGCGTCTGATGAACGAAAACGGCTTCGGCTGCCTGAGGAACTGAACGCTGACCAGGTGTATGCGCAACAGTCCGATAGTTTTGACCGTCAGGTAAGAAATGTCATTACCTTGTTTGATCTGACCTGTTTCTTTGATTTTAACCGCCCGGGTCAGCAGCATCAGACGATTGCCCCGGCTGCGTTCGACTACGAGGCGGGATTGGTCAAGCCAGAAGAGATGAAAAAATGGCGCGCCGGATACAGAAAACGGTCGCAGATTCAGCAAATCATGATAGCCACACTTATCTGGCTGTATCAGGGGAAAATAAAGGATACAACATGGTTGCGCCGGGTACCCTGCACGTGGTCACTGGGAGATGTTCTGAAAACGCTTCATGATAAAAGAATGTTATCTGTATGGATGAATTTAATCAAATCTTATAACGGATGGTAACGGAGCAGTTATATTAAATAATGTTCAGGAATACACCCACTTCCAATAAAAAGCATGAATAAATGTTTGTTATTGATATTTTAAGTTATTTTTAAATAATTAGAGCATTGCATCAATCAATTCACTATGTGATTGGCTAATTATCATGTTTTTATTAGTTATCTGTAACGATGATAACAAACCAAACCAGAATATGTTGAAAAACGCAATGAGCAATATTTCTCCGGCCAGATTATTATGACGTGCCTGATTTTGGCTGTGAGTTCGACCGATGGATGCACCATACTTATTAAGCCACTATGGGGGTGATTCATAGTCTCGCCTTCTTCCCGGCCTTTCATATCGCTTCCTGACTACACTGTTAAGTCTTTTCTGGCTGTAAACCGATAAGTCAGGGCCTGCTTCCTGTAATTTAATTTTGAGTGAAATCAGAAATTTTCAGCATCTGCCACACAGCAATCCTAGTTCAGCTTTAAATCCCCCGCCTGAGCTTTTGAGGCGGGCGAGCAGTGCGCAGCCTGCCCCTGAATGCCGCGTGAGCGGCATGGAGGCGCCAGAAATCGTTAAGGACGGCTCTTATGCCATCGGGCGCCGTGAGCCCGGCAGAGCCGGTTACAGGCTTAAATATGGCGAAAGCCCAACCCCTCCCTGTCAGACGCCGTTTAAGCAGCGGCCTTTCAGGCGCGCATTAGCCTGATGGTCGTAGACGAAAGATAGAAACCGCAGGCCTCAGTCTTAAAGCAGCTCCATTTTCTAGTTACATCATCCATCTATAAAGCGACTCTGTTCCGGCCCTGCGGGCCGGGGCGGCGGCGCTTTTCAGGTGGGTTTCGCTCGATGCTCAGTCTGTGCCGGTGTGTATGGCCGCTGGCTACCTTCGGTAATGGAGGGGTTTCTGCAACTGTTGAGCTATGCCCGCCGCTTCTGGCGGGAGCTACTTCTGACGCGAAGCGGCTAAACCGAACCGGCGCGGACGGAGTCCGCTGCAAGGGCGGTCGTTATTCACCTGTCCACAGGACGGGTGGCGAATAGGTTTTATTTTTAAAGGTAAGTAATACCAGTTCTTTAAAAGAATAAAGATCGGTTGTTTAAAAGGAACAGCGCGGTTTAGAAAAACGCCGGACAGCAGTTAACCGACTATGCGGTCAGGAGTTATGAAAACAGGCCTCTCGCGGTTAATGTGGATAACTTAAAAACGAGTTCACCGGCGCAAAATCTGTGCGCCGGATCCCATTCGGGTGGCCGGAGTAAGAGGCTGATGTGGATGAATTTTATGCGAATGGCTTGCTGCGGACGTGCGAAGGCCTCCGGCGCAAACCGGATAGCTGAAAACGGGGCGGAGTGAGGGGGATAACGGCCGTTCTGGCCGGATTCCGGGCAGGGGAAAGCCGGCGCGGCTGCGCCAGTGAGTTGCGTGAGGTCTCTGCGGGTGTCAGGTCGTGACCAGCAGATCGTCGTCCAGTCGGGCGTAGCGGCCGCGTGAAAGCTTCATGCGCTCGGTGACGCGGCGCTCAATCTCGGCTTTCACCGCGTCCAGGCCGCCGAAGAAGCGCTCGTGGCGGATTTCTTTCTGAAGCTGCAGGCGGACCAGCTGCTCGATGTCCTTACGGGTGCGCGGCGCGTCTTTGCGCGCGCGGTGGCGCTTCATGCCGTGCTCGCGGCGGGACTTCTGGTACTCGCGGAAGCGCTCGCGCACGAACGCCCAGGCGGCGTTGATGAGCTCGCCGGCGTCGGCGCGCGGCAGGCCCTTCTTCTCGCGCTGGCGGTTTTCCCACTCGATGCGGCTGCGGCGCGCGGCCGCGACGGCTTCTTCCGACACGTCGAGCACCTGCCACATCAGCGGCGCGAAGGTGATGTCCGTAGGGATGTTACAGCCAATGTCTTTGTCATATTCGGTGGTGTAGGTGAGGAGCTTCAGCTGCGCCAGGAACTGCACGGCGCCGGTGAAACGGGTGATCGAGAGGCGTTTTTTCTCCGTGGCCAGACCGCAGCGGATGCTCATGGTCGTGAGCGAGGCCCCCACGCGGTTGGCCAGCGGGTTGTAATAGTGGCAGAGCGCCTGCAGCGCGGCTTCCAGCGCGCGGATGCGGAGTTCAGGCGGACGGCGCTTGCGTGCTCCGTGGGCGATTTCCATGGCCACCAGTGCCTGGAACTCGATGCGCTGCGTAAAGCCCGACGCTTTTTCACGGATTTTTTCGCAGAACGGCAGGGTTTTTTTGCCTTTTTCCGGAATAAATTCCGGATTCGGGTTTTTCACCTGACGATAAAATGATGAGTTATCAGTTACCTGCTTATTCAAACCTTCCTGCGCTTATGTTGCACAGAAGGAGCAGGCACCGAAGGTATTGCAGTTTTTCGGGCATGAATCTATACTCCCCGCATAGAGCAACAGCTTCTATGCAGTTTTTAGGGCCCCGTTAATCTTCTCTAGGTCGGCAAACTTTGAGGAAGATTATCGGGGTTTTGTTTTTTCTGGCCTTAACTAATCAGTCAGCACCAGTCTCCTGCCACCTTTCGGCGTGGCTAACCAAAGATCTCAATCGATCTGCAATCTATCACCAGCAATCAAATCAGGCAAGGAAGTAAAGTCTTTACCGTGAAATTTATTGATGATTCAAGGATTTTTCCAGTAAGCGCTCAATATATTGAGCCTGAGTGATACCTTCTTTAGTACATGCATCAACAAGTAAGTCTTTCAACGGATTACGGACGAAAACCTTTAGTTCTTTATGCGTTTTCCGTTTGCGTGCAACAGCAGCTAACTGTTTCTCAGAATCAGTCAGAGGCCTTCTCGGAACGGCTGCGCCCACACTTAACATTTTTGAGGAAGTGACTTCTTTTGTGTGCTGTGACATCTCTGCCTCCTCGATAACGATTCATTACTAGGCAGAGCATACTACAGGTACTCATAATCAGCGACTTAACTTTATAACACGCCCAGGTTGCCGCCTGGACACATTAGCGATTTGGTTAGTAAGTCGAATGCCAGTCTGTCCCGCCGTCCCATCGTGACTGCCAGTGCGTCAGATAGGTCTGCGCCAGCGACGGTACGCCACGCACTACCACGGCGTTTTCCGAGTTGGACTCAGCCGCGCTGCGGGAGTAGTTGAATGAGCCCAGCTCCACGTTCTGCCCGTCCGTGATGATCACTTTGTCGTGCATGATTTTGTACTGGTCGTTGGTGCGCAGCGGTATGCCGGCATTCACCACGACGTTCATCGCCGCCTGGCTGGCTTTGCTGCGGTTGCCCTTTTCGTCCACCACGACCCTGACGTCTACGCCGCGGCGCTTTGCCGCAACCAGAGATTTGACCACCTCGGGCGAGGTAAAGCTGTAGCCCATCAGCCGTATACTCTCGTGCGCATCATCCAGCGTGCGGAGGACCAGCTGCTGCGCGCTGCCTTCGGGAGAAAATCCGACGTCAATCGAAGGAACGGTCGCAGACACGGACGTGGCAAAACTGAGCGCGATCGCCAATGCGATTGCGCCTGATATGAATTTCATAGCGGATTCCTTAGCGGAAAATAAAAAAATAGGGACCTGAAAAGGCCCCTGAAGGGTTCTGCACATATAACACAAATGAATTTTTCACTCTTGCATCGGTGGGGCTGTGGAGCAGCCTTACCCATTGTATCGGCAGAACATTCGGAAGCTTTAGCCGCTGAGGTGCTCAGCGGTTTCATGTGCCGGCAGGCTGGCCAGAAGTGAACGGTGAGCCTGTCAGCCAGGCGTCAAAGCTCAGGTGAGTCGGCTTCTCTGACGTTTCTCTTATCAGCACGTCACCGTACCCGCCGCTGACCGATACGGCATAGCTGGCGACGTGCCTGGCCAGTGACATCGACGGAAGTATGGCCACCTGCCTGCCGGTGCTCAGCTCAAGTACACCGAAATGATGATCTCCGGACGCCCCCACCTGGACATACCCCCCCGCACCGACGGCATTGCTGCGGTGCGGCACGGGCCGGTACTCGATCCCTTCGGACACGATATTCTCTGCGGCGTTCTCATTCCCCTGCGCCATCTGCCAGGCGCCGGACTCATAATCCACGGCCCAGATCCATTCCCCCCCGTCGAGTTGCAGGGCCAGCTGTTCAACGCGGGCGGCCAGAATTGCGCAGCTCATCTGCAGGGCCGGACGGACGCTGTAGCCCGCCCGGACAAATTCGATGCCGGTGAAGACAATTTCGGTGCGCTCGCTTTCCGTCAGATAGCCACGCACTCTGCTGGCCGCCGCCATGACCATCAGGCGCCCTTCCATCCTGGCTAGCGCATGAAGATGCCGCCAGCCGCTGATGCAAACGGAATTCTCTTTTGAGGCCCGCCGTTCACCGGACCTGATTTCAGTCATCATGTCTGTGATATCCCGTTTGTCAGGCTTCCTGTGACGCCGCTTTAAGCGGTGATGGCGCCACGTAGTTCTGCGCCGCACGCTCGATGGCCTCGCGGCCCGCGTCCAGCAGACGCGGCTCGCGCAGGCGTACTTTATATCCGCGCCCCCGCGCCGGCAGGCTGGCCAGCACCATGTTCCAGAGAACCGCTGAGCGCACCGCGGCCGACGGCGATCGCTTCCAGCTGTATTCACACTCAAGGTCAAACTCACAGACGGTGGCCAGCGCCGGGTCGGTCAGCACCAGGCGCTGTGTATCCTGCGGACCCGGTGCCGCATCGAGCACGCGCAGGAGATGCTGCACGCGATCGGCGCGCACGTAGCTGCGGCGCTCGCGGAACGGCATGGTGGCCAGCAGCTGCTGCTCAGAGGGCGGGCTCACCTCAACGAACCGGTTTATCCGCACCGCGTCCTGCGCAAATTTGTCGGCATCCTTAATGTAAAGCGAGCTGCCGCGGATGACCTTCCCACTGAACAGCGTGACGTTCTCCCCCTCCTGCAGCGCCTGAACTTCATCAACGTCGACCTTTTTCTTCTCGCTCACCTGCAGGCGGTTATCATCGTTCCAGCCGCCAAGGATGCCGGCCTGCTGCACCATGCTGCCCATGTGCGCGCGATACTCTGTGCCGGCCATCAGCTGCAGGATTTCCAGCGTATCTTTCGGATCCATGATTTTGCCGGTGATGCGTACGCCCATGTTGGCAATCAGCGTCCAGACCGCGTCGCCTGCGGCCGTTTTCAGACGCTGGACCTCCTGACCAGCCAGCAGCAGGCAGTAGCCCAGCGAGCGGATTTGCGTGGCCAGTTCGCCGAGCTTCTCGCTGTAGCCGGCGCCAACCTCATCGATAATCCAGAGCAGCGGAAAGCGGTCTTTGAATTTCCGCACCTTCATGTTGTCCTTCGCCCGGCCTTCCAGCTTCTCGCCGAGATCCTGGCTTAAAATCATGGCCAGCTGAGACTGGTAAAGGCGGCCGAGCGTGGAGCTTTCGCTGGATGAGAGCTCCAGCGCCGGCACCAGCACGATCAGGATGCGGTCGTTGTGCACCACGTCGCGCAGATCAATGTCGCCGGCGTCGCGTGCGAACACGTGGCCGTAGGTGTCGTTGAACAGGCTCAGCATGCGGGTGAACTGCTGCATCAGGTAGCCGTGCTGGCGGTTCGCCTCCGGGTCCCACTCTGACGGCGTGGCCACCTTCTCGATGTCGAAGCCGGAGAGCGTGTCCAGATAGTTCTGCAGCACGTGGCGGATTTCCTCATGCCACTGCTCCTCTACCGCCTGGATGTACAGGCCGGCGATTTTGCGCAGCGGCAGGTGCTGCTGAATGGTGCGCTGGGACAGCGTCGTGCCCTCCCGGCGGCACTTGTAGACCAGCGCAAAAATCAGCGCCTGGTTCATGGCCTTGGCCTTTTCCTGCCATTCGCCGCCGCTGCTGCCGGTTTTGGGTAGCATGGAGTCCATCAGGTTAACGATGTAGGTTTCCTGCGCCAGCCCGAAGACGGAGGTGCTGTTGGTCTCCGGCCGCCCCTTGACGTTGTCCAGCAGCTGCTGCGCCCGCGAGGCGCCCCCGGTGATAAAATTCATTACACGCAGGTCGTCCTCGCGGCCGAAGCGGCGTGCCATGGACATCGTGGCAATCGCCACGTCGTTCTGCGCCTTATGGTCAGAGAAGATAACTCCCTTACCCCAGCACAGTGCGTTGAACACCCAGCCCAGCAGCGTCTCGGTTTTACCGGCGCCGGTGGTGCCGAACATCAGCACGTGCCGTGTCAGGTCGTCCATCGACAGCCACAGCTCCCGCCCCGCGTCTTTGCCGCGCAGGTAGCCGGCGTACAGGATGCCGGCCGCGCGGCCGGTGTGGATGCGGATGCTGGCCACCGGCAGAAAGCCCAGCACCTTCGCCGGCACCTGCCGTTCGGTGGAGGGGTCATCGCGGTTCATGTCCGTCGGCATGCGCATCGGCATTTTCCAGCGGCCTGCCGGCGCCACGACCATTGACCAGAACAGCAGCACCGGCAGGCTCAGCAGCAGCGTGGCGGGCCAGACGATACCCGCGACCACCGCCGCCGGCATGGCCCAGAACAGCGTACCGCCTTCGCTGAGCATGTCCGTCAGCCAGGAGCGGCCGACGTGCCGGTTCACGCGCGCGTTATCCAGCGTCGAGTTATTGTCCGACATAATCTCCTCCGTTCAGAAACGCCGTCAGCGCCGCCGGCGAGCTCAGCACGCTCTGGGGCACGTAGCGCCCGTCGTCAGCGATCGTCCACGGCGTGCCCGGCAGGCGGTAAGCCCGGAAAGCCACCTCGTTGACGCCAATCGCCCCGCGGGCCGTTTCGGCCTTCGTCTCATCCGTCACCGCCGGCGCGCTCTGCGCACCGCCCGGCACGCCGATGCCAGCATCGGCCGCAAACAGCTGCTTCCAGGCGGCGGCACGTTCGGCCTCCGGCAGTGCCATCACCGGCGTCAGCACGTTCAATGACGCCTCGCGGCCCTCAATGGTCACGGGGAAAATCACCACGTTGACGGCGCCGGCGGCGGTTTCAAAATGGCGTTCCATGCGCTGACAGTTCGGGCAGGCCGGGTCGGCAAACACGTAAATCGTGCGCGCGTGACCGCTTGAGAGAGGCACGGTAAACAGCCCCCGTGCCGCGGCTTTTTTAAGATTGCCCGGCAGCTCCGCGCGCACGTTCTGTGGCAGGCTCCAGCCGTTGTCGTTGGTGGTCACGGGAGGCTGCGGAGCCGGTGCCGGGCGTTCGGTACGCAGGCCATTGTCATAGGACGGCATTACCGGTGAGGCGACGGGGGCAGGTGGCGGCAGAACGGGGCGCGGCGCATCCACTGTGGTGAGCAGACGGCCCTCAGGAGCCGGTATCAGGCCGGAAAGGGCGACGGGCTTAATAAGCAAAAGTCCTGCCACAATCAGGGCTGTCGCGACATAAGCGTACTTCCGGTGCCGCTTGCTGCGCAGGCGCTTACTCTCTACAGTGGTCAGCAGGCCGGTAATGCAGTGCAGCAGCTGCGCGGCGTCATCGCCGCGGTAGAGCGGCGTCAGGGCATCCCGGGCGTTCTGCGCGTACAGACCCTCACCGTGCATCACAAACCACGGCATCTCTGCCAGCGGCAGGATGAACAGCGGTTCTGATACTGCACGGGTATGGAAATGTGCGCCGTTCATCCCGTGTCCCTCTTCCGGCGTATGGCGGCGGGCGCTCATAAGGTCGCCGTGGATTTCGGCGGTGAACGGGCCTTCTCTGCGTGTCATGCTCATCATCAGTTCCTTATCAGCGCACGCCGGCGCCGTCGGTGAATTCGTTTTCGCCCGCGTCGGGCAGATACAGTGCGTCCGGGAATGGCACTTCGCGCTGTGGTTTTGCACGCTGAGTACGCGCATCGCGCGGGTAAACGAGACCCAGCGATTCAAGCTCGTACTGGAGCCCGGCAATCGCCTCGTCCGTCATCAGCGGCGGACGAGGCAGGCTCAGCTTCATGGCCATCTGCTCCGCGCGCGCCTGCGCCACGATGCCCGCGCCCTCGACAAACACCTTGGCGGTGTCGGCGCTGTGCAGGCCGTACCACAGCGTGCGGTCACAGCCCTTCAGCCAGCGAAAGCGCGCCGGCGGCAGCCTGAGGTCGCGGCCGTAAAGTCCCGCCAGCGCGGAGCGCACCGTGCCGTGCCGCTTCAGCCACTCGCTGACGCCCGGGCAGGCGAGCACCCGGGCGACCTGCGCTTCGGAGACCTTCCAGTCGGGGACGCTGCGGAACTCCGGCGCCCGGAACAGCCTGCGGGTCATGCAGGACCGGTTCAGGTCGTCCAGCAGCGTGGTCGCAGCCGACCGGTCATCCGCAAACACCTGCAGCCCGAATACGGCCAGCAGCGCGCGCTCGTGCGGCTGCCACTGGTCCGGTGACGTCATGGCCGGGCCGGTCTGCGCGTCAAACGCCGCGCGGGCGGCGTCGCGGTCCAGCACCCGGCGCTTTATCAGGCCCTGCTGCTCCGCAAACTCTTCGGGCTTCAGCGCCCAGGCGTTTTCTGCAGTTTTGTCGTTCATCAGCCCGTCGCCGCGATGCCCGGCCAGCACCGGAATAACGGAAGGCGCAAAGGTGGCCATCACGCGGGGCAGTGAGTGAATGTCGATCGCGCGACGGCTGCGGAAGCCCAGCGCGGGGTGACGCGCCAGCGCCCAGCCGGTCACGGCTATCAGCGGCACCATCGGCACGAACAGGATGCCGGCCGTGGCGTTAAGCACGCCCTGCCATTCGCTGAGGCTGACCGCTTCGGCGCCGTTGCCGGTGGCGGCCAGCAGGTTGATGCGTTCGGCGGCGTAGCGATGGATGGCCGGAAAGTCCGCCATGCGCCACAGCCAGTAAAGAAGCCAGCAGCTCCAGCGCACGAAGTCGGCAAAGTAGAGCCAGCACAGCAGCGCCGTGAGGCCAAGGGTGATCAGCACCATGGCCGGCTCATTGTTGCCGGCGGCGTTCGGATGTTGGGAGTACATGTGAGAGTTTCCGGAAGCGGAGACGGGAGGTCCGTCAGACTGCAGATAAGAAAACACCGGCGCGTGGCCGGTGTCAGAGGAAAAGCGTCAGGATGTCAGTGTATCAGGCCAGATTAGCGGCCTGCGGTACCACCACGTTGTGCTCGTATTCCACAAAGCGGCTCTGGATGCCAACGTGCAGTGGCCACGGCTCCTTCGGGTACGGCTCTGAATAGCTGTTATGGCTCATCGCACCGAGCGTATTAAACAGCTCTTTAGCCACAATCGGATGCGCGTTAATGCTCAGCTCCGGCAGGTCAGGATTCTTCGTCTTCACGCGCAGCGTGCTGCCTTCCAGTTCGCTGTCCGACCAGTCATTCATGGTGAGCCCCACCACGTCCACAATGCCCTTTTTGAACATGTGAATGTACAGAATGCTGCCGTGTTTCGTATCAATACCCAGATACTTACCGCGCCCTGCATCCAGTACCTGATGCTGCTTCTGCGGACTGAAACGCTCATCGCTGGTCAGCATTGCTACCATCTTGTTGAGCTTACGACGTCGGGCTTTTTTGGCATAAAAGCGAAAAGCAAGGGGCACTATGATCGCCGCCCACACCATTAAAGAGAATAAATGGAAATCCCCTCCAAAACTGCCAAGGTCTCGACCGTTAGCTTCTCCCTTAAGAATTAATAAAGAAATGATTCCATAACAAACCAACATTGGCAGTGCCATGAAATAATAAACAAACTTTATAATGGTCCACATGTTTTCAAGCTTTGAATCAGTGCGTTGTATTTTTTTCATGGCATCCTCCTGCCTTTAATCCTCTGATTAAATTATACGCACACCTGTGCATAATACCAGGTATAATTACTTAATTCCGTCTTCTTTAGGCGAGCCGCTATTTTGGACTTTCTGCAGTCCGGGTGTCCTGCGCGATCCTCCTCCTGCCGCTGCAAACATCCCTTTAACGTCATCAACCATTCCGCCCATGATGCCGGCCATACCTGCACCGCCAAGGAACGTGATCACATAATCTGCTAGCGTAGCCTGCAGCCCGAAGACTCTCGTAACGCCAAACGTTGCAATACGTGCATACATCATCAACCACCCTATGAGCTTAACCAATCCCATTATCGAATCGGCATTGGCGTTAGCTAGCGCGGGCCCAAACAACAAGTTCAGCAGCGTCCCACCCGCCATCACGGCGACGGAGGCAAAAAAGAACCCCAAGACCATCAGAGAGGGGCGGAGCATCATATCGATAAGGAAAATATAACCGTACGCGCTGCGGCTGCCCTTATCCTCCTCAGCGCCGAGATGCGTGGCAGACCACATCGGGCCCGCTGCACATCCCACCATGACGCTGACAATCCAGTTAAATACCCCGACCATCCAGTACAGGAAAGGCACAGCCGGGAGGAATACGGCCAATGAAAAACCTACGGCGAACAACAGCAACATCAAGAAATAGAAAGGCGGAGAAAGTTCAGTCAGAACATCTTTAACCACTGCTCCCGGGTTAATAAACAGCAGACCACCAATTTTACCTAATACAGAGTTATCGGCAGTCGATGCGGCAGCCAACGTAAGGGTATAAGCCGCCATAGCGGTTTCTGTGGCACCTAATGTGTAATCACCGATGGTTTGCATCTGGATAAGAGGGTTGACCTGATTATTAAAGCTGGCAGTTGAACTTAAATTCTGAGTCGCAATCCAGTTTGTCATTACTTGCACAGGGCTGCTAAAAAAGCTCACAAACACCGCATTTGGATCAGTGACATTCAGAGCTGCACCGTCATCCTTAGCCGTCTGCGAACCCAGCGGCGCGGTGTAAGTGCTGTTCTGCACCTGCGACCGGTAGGCCGTAAACACCTGGTGATACAGGTCGCCGGTGCCCGTTTCGCCGTGCAGACTTGCGCCTGACGTCACCGGGGCCGCGTTGGCCACCTCGTTCGTTTTGCTGTTGGCCGTTGCAAACGTGTTGTACCAGGCGCCCAGCGAAATCCAGCCGTAGGTTTTGAGCTGCGAGGTCAGCTGGCTCTGCAGCGAGTCCTGATAGTTGAGCTGGTTCAGCGCGTTGTTGACCGTGGTTTCATAGGCCGCCGCCGCGTTCTGAATCGTGGTCTCCGGGTCGCTCAGCGTGCCGGTGTCCTGGTCCCGCTTGCTCAGGTACGCGTCGACATAGGCCTGCGCCGCGGCATCGAGCGTGGACTGCATCGTATCCAGCGCCCCACGCTGCGCCGTGGTCACGCTCGCCGTGTTCACCGCCGAGCCGAACAGGCTGTCGAGTACGCCCGTTGAAGGCTCCGGGATGCGGGCGCTACCGCACAGCGCGCTGCCGTTGCCGGTGGTGTAGTCGCCATTGCCGCCCTTGGTCTCCATCAGCGACGTTCGCGCCTGCCCGTCCTGGTACAGCGAGGACAGCTCGCGGTTGGTGGCGTATTTGCACAGGTTCATCTCAAACACCGCGCGCGCCGCCGATCGCGTGGAGGGCGCCGTGGGCTGCACGACCAGCGACATCCCGCTGCTTATCATGTCGGCGGCCTTGTCGGTCAGCAGGTTGGCGCTGCCGATGCCCATGGTCGAGGCCGCCCACAGCATCACCAGCTGCGACAGCGACCAGCCGGATGCGGTGGGGATCAGAGTGATAAAGCCGGCAAAGCTCATCACGGGGTGCAGCATCGAGCGCCCGGCGCTGAACACCTTCCCGTCCTGACCGCCCTTGAACAGCGTTTTCAGCGTCACGATAAGGAACCACACCAGCGCCACCGTGCACAGCACGCCGTTCAGCAGCGCGAACAGCGAGCCGATGAGCGTGGCCTGGCCGGGCTGGAAAGGCGAAATCACCACGTCGCCGAATATCATCACCAGCGCCTGCCGGGAAAGGTCCCCGGTTTTGCTGGCGGCGTCGCTGATGGTCTGATAGTCCACGCCGTCGGCGAGCGCCGGGCAGGACGCGGCGCACAGCAAAGCCGCCGCCTGAATTTTTGTCAGTAGCTTCATGGATTACCTGCGGGTCAGGAGCTGACCGGATGGAATGAGTGAGGGCCGCAGCGCGGCGGTATTAAGACGTTATCAGCGGCCGCACGGCAGCGAGGCCGCGTCGCGCAGGATGAGGGCGAGATGATGTTTCAGCGCACGAACGCCAGCGGATACCACACAGAACGCAGCGATCATCGCGGCGGCAGCCAGCGCCAGCGCAAAGCAGGCGGCGAAGAGCAGAGAGCCAGTCAGCACCATCCACTCCACCGGTGTCATGTTCCCCGACTGTGCGTGGTCCCGGAGGAGAATGATGTGTGGCCACAATGCGTAAATGAAGAATACGGCCATGCCCACCCGGGCGATGACGCTCAGTGTTTTGTTCAACATGATAGGGGTCTCTGAGTGCGCCGGTGCTTCACCGGCGGGCGGACGCCGCCCGGTGAAAGGCGGGGTCAGAAGGATTTACTTCACGTACTGCCAGACGTGCATAGGCACGCGGTCAAACAGTTTGCCGGCGGCAAATTCCGCCTTTCGGTGGTCATAGGCCTGAGTCATCACAAATGCTTCTTTGGCATCTCCGTTGTAGCTCAGGTGTTCATAAACCTTTTCAAGCGTTTCAAGGGACTGGCAGCGGCGAAACTTCATAAGCCATTCGGTTCGGGTCATCTTGTTCTCATGGGTGAGATAGCAATGCGGGATTGGCATAGTGCCGTAAAATGTTTGTGCGCAATACAGTGAATAGGCTGAATTCACATCACTTTTCCGGCCGGAGTTTACGGTATTCATTCACAAACTTCGCCACCGCCGCCGGCTCAAACAGCAGCTGGCCGCCCTCCCGCGCGGCCACGGGCAACGCCACGCCGCGCAGGCGCTTTCCGCGACTCACCGCCTGCCACAGCACCAGCGGGGCGATATCCGCCTCCCGGGCAACGGCATCGAGCGTCATCAGGGGGGCGCCGGACGCCTCGGGTCCCGCTTCCGGTTCCCGCGCGTGCCACTTCTCGGCAAACGACACGGCCTCGGCCTGATCGAACATCAGCGCCGCCCCGCGCACCTGCCGCCGGGCGGGCAGCGTCATGCCGTCCAGCACGCCGCTCGTTCGCGCGGCGTGAAGCACCTCACCCGGCCTGACGTTCAGCAGGCCGGCAAACACATCCAGCCGGATATACATTTCAGTTCCTCCCGGTACGTTCAGAGCTGCAGCAGATGGCGCGTGCTCCAGACCACCGCCGCGATGGCCAGCGTCAGGCCGGCGGGCAGCAGCCCCAGTAGCAGCAGAACGCGCCATACCAGCGATTCCGACATCAACAGGACGCGCTGAGCCTGAGCCTCATCGCATACCGGCTGCAGCAGCTCGACGGCGTACTCCAGCGGAGTCAGGATCTGCTCTGGCGCACCTGCCGTCCGCAGGCTGTGACGCGCCTTGCGCAGCTGGCTCAGGGCATCCAGGCAGTGCTGTCCGGCCGTCAGGTCACGCGCCCGGCTGGCCTGTCGCGCGCGGTGCAGCAGGTGTAAAATGATCTCACCCCGTTCACTCAGCTCCGCATCGTCCAGCAGGGTGATCAGGCGGATCATGATTTCTTCACGCTGTTTATTTCGCATGCGCCCTCCCCCTCATAATAGACCGCCGCTCAGCACCTGACGGCACCAGCGCGTCTCCTGCAGGTACGCCTGAAAACTGCCCTCTTCTGACGCCGACACACGTTTCTCCGTCAGCTGCCACAGGCGATAGCTCACCTTCAGGGCCTGCACGAAGCCGGTGGCGGCGAGCAGCAGCAGGACCAGCACCACGCAGCCCACGCGCAGCCAGCCGGTGCCGCTCACGCTGCTGCCGGCGGCCGTCAGCATCAGCAGAAAGCCGGCGGCGGGCAGTCCGGTGAGCCACATCAGCCCCCACCAGATCCAGCGGCTGACGCGGAAGTTACGGACAAGGCGCGCGGGCGTCATCCCGCTGTCCGCCACGGCCTGCGACCAGTCCGCGGGGCGGTAGTCGCCGGCGCCGCGCCCGGCCGTCACGTCGCGGATGCGCTGCCACAGGCGCGAGACGTTGCGCCCGGCGTGGCGCGTCACGCTGGACACCTCCCACGCCGGCAGCACCACGTTCAGCGCTATCCAGCCCACGCGCTTCGGCGTCAGAAAAGACTTTTTCGCGCCGGTCTCCGGGGTGCGGTTATCAGACTGCGTCATGGTGCATCTCCTTCCGGGATAATTACGGGTTCAGCCAGTGAAAACGTGACGTGGTGCAGCACGCCGAATGCGCGCAGCGCATCGAGCAGGAACGCGTACACGCCGGTGATCGCGGCGCTTTCCATGCAGCGGATGTCGGGCGTCAGAAAGATGACCTGCCCCGGACGCTGCCGTAAGCGGCGCAGGTCTAAGCCGGCGCCGCCCGTGAAGCTCTCCGCCACGTGCGGATGGTGAAAGATGGCCATGCGGTCGCGGATAGCCCGCGCCGACTCGCCCGCGCCGTCCTGCGTCAGCAGCGCGCGTGCCGTCTGCAGCGCCGGGTGCTTCTGATACAGGCGGCTCCAGCGGGCGATGGCCGTCCAGAGGTCGTCCGCCCACAGCTGCCCGGCCAGCCCGCCGAGCCCGGCGCTGCGCCCGGTGAAGTGGCCGGTGTCGTCCGCAAAGGTCAGCACGCAGGCCATGAGCTCGCGGGTGAGGTCGCTGTAGTCATCAGCCGGAAACAGCGCGGTGGCCAGCGCACGGCAGCCGTCTTCGGCGGTCACCTGCCTGAGCGCCCCGAGCACGTCCCAGACGTTGCCCTCCTGCGTCTGTCCGGGCGCCAGACGCCACGCCTGCCAAGCGTTTTTCCAGCGCGGCGACTGCCAGAAGGCCTCCCACAGCGCACCGCAGGGGTCCAGCACCAGCACCGGGCCCTCGCCCGCGTCCAGCAGGGATGAAAGCGCGCCGGCGTCCGGCGCGAAGGTACCGCTCGTTATCATTGTTGTCTCCGTGGGGGTTACTGTGCGCTCACGCCGGCACTCAGCTGGGCAGAGAGCGCCTGCAGCTGAGGGGCATATTCATTTTTAGCCGCCAGCGCCAGCTGCTGACCGCTGATGATGTTGGCCTGACGCAGCTCGTTTTTGATGCCGAGCGCCAGCCAGTTGGCCAGACTCTGCTGACGCGCCATTTCACGCGCCAGGTTGTCGCCGTCCATCGCCTGCAGGTCGGTGACCCACGCGGTGTTGGCGTAGCGGCGCCCGACCTCAAACGCCTCAAACTCGCGCTCGCTCATGGTGCCGGTCTGCTTTGCCTGCGCGGACGCGGTCTGCTGGAAGTAGCTTTCCGCCGACGGCGCCTGACGGGCCTCGGTGAGGGCCGCCTGCGTGGCGTCCTGCGGCTGGCTCGCCGCCACCATGTCCAGCTGGGGCTGCATCGCCGCGCTCTGCATCGCCTTGTACTGCGTCAGCAGGCCCTGATACTCCTGCCCGGTGGCGGTCTGAATCTCGCCCTTGCCGGGCGTGCGCCCGGCGTCGAGCTTCGCGGAGTTGTTCACGTAGGCCATGGCCGCGTCCGTCTGCGCCTGGGTGAAGGTCAGCTCCGGGTCTTTGCCCGCGGGACCCGCCCCGTCGTACAGCGATCGCGCCTCGGTGTCGCCCCCCGGAAGCTGAGAGACCGACGGGCACAGGCCCGTGCCGCCGTAGAGCTTTGCCTCCTCCGCGGTGCAGTAGGCCGCGTGGATCAGCGCGCTGCGGTAGCCGCCCTGACGGGGTGATACCGGGAGGCTCGCCAGCGTCTCGCGTACGGCCGCGCTCGACACGCCGCTGCCGCCGGCAAGCTTCGACGCCGATGCCCGGGTCGCCTGGCTCACCTGTGAGGCCGTGCCGGAGGCCGACTCGCTGCAGATGCTGTCCGGCACGGTGTAGGCCGCGCGCGCCTTCTCCAGCCGGTCGGCCTGACGGTTGAAGTTCTCCGCCTCGCGCTGGGTGCGCGCGGCCTCCGTGACGGCCGTGGTGACCTTGTCGGCGTTCTGCACCACGGCCGTACCGGTTTCCGTTTCGGCGGAGAGGATTTCGCCGAGCGTGGCCTGCATGGTGCCCAGCGCAGGCTGGATAACCGTCTGCACCGGGATACTGGTCATCACCTCGACGGGATAGGCCAGGGCTCCGGGGGAAAGCGCCGCCAGCACGCAGGCGGCAAGCAGCCGGCGCCCCGCAGGGCGCCAGTGTGTGGATGGTTGCATATCAGCACTCCTGAAGGGTCAGAGGTCGTAGCCCTGTTTATCGATAAGCTCGGTGGCAAGCTGGCGGATGACGCTGTCGCCGCGCTCCTCACCGGCGGTGCGCCGGCGGTGCTCGATGACTTTTTCGGCAGAGCCGTTCGGGAAGAAGCGGCCGAGAATGCGGCGGGTGGTCGCGGCGCCGACGTCTTTCTCCAGCGTGCGGCGCAGCGACATGTCCACCGGCGTGGTGCTGTGGCCCCACAGCTCCTCCGGACCGACCGTGTTCTTCATGATGTGGGCAATGGTGCTGCCCCCTTTGATACGGAAAATGCCGAGGAACGGCACGCCGCTGCCGTCCGCCGACGGCCCGCTGCCCATGCGCTCAAAGCGGTCCAGCGTGACGTCCGGTACCTTAAATCGCTCTTTAAGAAGCCGGCGGTCTTCCGGATCCACGCCGACCATATAGACGGAGTTGGCCGACTGGCGCAGCGCCTCGGGCATGTCACGGAAATACTGCGAGGCCAGCACGGTGCGCACGCCGAACTTACGCTGCTCGCGGTCGGCGGTCTCCAGCATCGGGAAGATAAAGGGGACGCCCTTCGCGTTGTGCAGCTCGTCGTACTGTTTGGTTTTGACCTCCTCGTCCAGCTGCTGCACGCGGGCGCGATGCAGGGCGTGCCAGCGTTCGTGCAGCGCGGGAAAGAGCTCGTCCTGATACTGCGGCAGCACGAAGTCACCGCCCGCGATGTGCCCGGCGAACAGGTACATCATCCCGGTCTGCAGGTAGCCCGCCTTGGACTTGTCCCCGGCCACGTACTGAATGTCGACCGTAATCACGCGCGCCCTGGGGCTGATCATAAAGCGCGTGCGCCCGGCAAACATACGGTACTGACCGCAGGCGTCGCTCAGGCAGCGGGCGATATAGCTAATCAGGGCCTCACTGCTGCCGTCGCGCTCGATGGTGCCGTACATGCTCTTGTAATCCTCGCTGAGCAGGCGCGGCGACATGTCGGCAAGCTCCGGCACGGCCTGAAACTGCGCCCGCTGCGCGGCCTCGGTTTTGCCGGCATCATGCAGCAGGTCGCACACCTCATACCAGGTGGCGTTGTCGCGGTAGTCAGGATGTTTCTCCCAGATGGCGGCCTCCTCCAGCGCAGCGTCGACCGGCGGCACCAGCCCGGGCTCATAGCGGCGCGGATCCTCGCGTGCAGCCTTAAACGAATCGCTGACAAGCCGGCGCAGAATCGCGGGGGTGTCGCGCCCGTTAGGCGGTTCGCCGGTCCCGGGGTCGATACACAGGGCTGCCAGCGCGTTTTCCATAAACTCAGCTTCGTAGCTGAGCGGTTTTCTGAGCCCCAGCTGGATATCGAACAGGTTGCGGCAGTATTTCACGTCGTTGCGCAGGATGATGCTCAGCACCTCGTCCTGACGCTCGGGCGGCAGGCCCGCCCGCAGTATCGAGGTCATGCCGGTTGCGCTGAAGCCTTTCTCAATCCCCGCAAAGAAGGGCAGCTGCCGCTGGGCGGACATGGCCAGAATGATGGGCTGACGGTTGATAAACACCGACTTACCGCCGCCGGATTCGCCGGCGACGATGGAGGTTTTCTTGGTCTGGTTGGAGGCCGCCAGCGCCACCGGCATCAGCTTGCCGTCCGGCCCCACAAACAGGGCATCGCCCTCCTCGTTCCACGCCGTCGTGGGCCGCGAGAGCGGCAGCAGGTTCAGCGCCTCCGACAGCGGCGGATACATCAGGCACGGCCCGCTGGCCGCCGAGGACCCGGTGAGGGTGGCCACCCACGCCTTCACCGGGTCGCCGAAGGTCTGCGTGACGCCGCAGATGCCCCAGGAGGTCAGCGCCTGCTGCAGCAGCGTCAGGTTGCGCGTCACCGTCGCGGGCGAGTCTCCCCAGGTGGCCGCGGTGATGGTCATCACGCACACCGGCTCGTGCATCTCGCGCGCGGCCAGCATCGAAATCGACTGAAAGATGGGTCTCAGACCGGGCACCCACTCGCTGAAGCTCAGCACGCCGTGCTTGCCGCTGAGGCGGCGCATGCCGCCGGGCATCAGGTCCTGACGGATGCGGAACGGCACGCTGCGGGGAATCAGCTCGCGCAGCTTCGCAAAGCTCTGCGGGTTCTGCGGGCCGAGGTTCACGGCGATCGTGCCGTGCCACACGCCGCTGATTTTCAGCAGGTTGTTCTGGATGTCCTGGACGTTCGTCCCCATGACCTGAAAGTTCAGCCAGGGCGCCAGAAACGGCGTGGTGTCGTCGCCCTGCCGTACGCCACGGGCCACGATGCGATCGTCCGGCAGCAGCGGCTGCCAGTGCTCGCCGGTGCCCGGGTCGACCTGCCTGCGCAGCACGCGGCCCGCCTCGTGGACGTCCATGCGGCGCATCAGCACGCCCTTGCCGCTGTCGCCGAGTGCGCGCTCCACCTGAGAAAGAAAGGCGTCATGGCGGATTTTCAGGCCGGGCAGCTCGGTCAGCAGCGGGTTCTGGCCAAACACGGCCGTCGGGCTGCCCTTTACCAGCTCGCTGATACGCGCGTTTTCATCGCGCAGCTCGTGCCCGGCGAGCACCCCGCGGCCGGTGTAGCACACAAGCCAGGTGCGCTCGGCGTTAACCCAGGGCGACAGCTTTGTCACCTGCTCGTTCAGCAGATAATCCAGCTCCAGGCCCGTGCGCTTCAGCGACTGATACTGCGGTTTGAGCAGCCGTCTGATTTCGGCCTCTCCCCCGTCCGGATCGCACTCGTGCACGGTACTGAGTTTGTGACCGGCAAAGCGATAATGTGCGGTCAGCGACTCCGTCATGCGGTCAAGCCGGCCCTGCCAGGAATCATCATGCGTGGCCGGCAGATTTTCGTCCGGCTCGCGGTAGCTGCCGGCCACTTCATATACCGTCACAAAGTCGCCGTTCTGGGTAACACTTATATAGGGGGCCTTCAGCTCCGGGTGGCGGATGCGATCGTCGTCGCTCAGGCGCACCACGGTGTGCAGGTCGCAGTAGTCGGGCAGGTCGCGCGACACGGCAAAGCGCGTCGCGGCGGTAATAATTTCTTCAGTCCAGCGGATGAGGCGGTTTGGCATACAGGTCGCTCCGGGTATAGGTATTCCAGGCCGGGGTGTGCACGGCGCTTGCGGCGGTGCGTCCCATCGGCAGCAGCAGGGTCAGGTCACTGAACACGTCATGAGGCAGGATAAGCACGCAGCCTTCCAGCCGCTGCTGCAGACCCGCGCGCTTCGCCGGCGGCAGCTGACGAAAGGCCGCCGCAAACTCGCTGGCGCGGGAGGTGCCCCACATGCCCTCCACCTCGCGCGCGTGGCGGGCCAGCCAGTTCCAGATGCGGCGGGACGTTTTGCGCACGGCTTTGCTGTCGCTGCGCAGCCCGATAAGGGCCCGGCGCTGCAGGTTGATGATGTCCGCCGCCGGCGCGTCCGGCAGCCAGGCGAAATGCCCGTGCGCAGCGGTGGGGCTGTCGAGATTCATGGTCAGCCAGCACAGCGCGCAGAGCGGCTGTGCATCCGGCCCCTGCCACAGGCGCTGCGCGCGCGTGCCGCAGCAGCGGCAGGGCGGCCCGGGTTCGACAGAAACGGGCCTCGGGGGCACGTCTTCACCGCTCACGTCCGGCACGAGCGGCAGCAGCCCGCCCGTCTGAGCAGGTGATGAATAAGCAGACATAGCGGGTCCTTACAGGCAGGGCCTGATGGAGATTAAAAAGCTGAAGTGATGGAAAAATCAGAGAGGTTGGTAGCGATGATGCAGCGTCAGTCTGATGGCGGTCAGAAGAAAACTGCCTGTGATATTGTTATGAGCTCTCAGAACTTGACAGGTTGACGGCTGGTTCACTGATTGACCGGCATCGGTGTCTGTCAGGCGCTGACCCGCACAGCCGTTTTATTCTCAGGGCGTGCTTAACACATATTAAATAAATAACTCGTGATGATGGCAATCAGGGAGATGATTCATGAATAAAAAACCGGCGATGACCTTCTTTCATGCAACAACGCAAAGTCGGGGACAAAAAATTCTGGCGTCAGGATTGATATTGAGGCAGGCACCTCCTGCTGTGAAATGGAGCCTGCAGACATCGCCAGGATGGGTATATCTTTCTGATCATGTTGACCATGCCGTCCACTGGGGTAACAAAGTTTCACTTCTCAATAATGAGAGTGAGTTGTTTTACATTTTCAAAATTAGCCTCCCTCTTTCTCAATGCCACCCTGATGTTGACAACCTGATTTACGAAGCATGGATGTCACCCGATGAAGCCGCTGGAGTTGATCTGGCGTCGTGCCTGATGAAGTGCCATTCATGCCGGACGGCGAATGATTTGATCGTCTCTGAGCAGGTGGTGGCGTACTGTACACTCCCGGTGAATCATCACGGGAATAAGGTTCACCCTCTGTCTGATGTCGTCGAGAGTCTCATCTGCCACATCTCACCGCATGAGCACATTTTGTTTGAAAAACACAGGAGAATGATTGACTGGACGGCATTATGACCGCCCGGAAAGTAACGAGAGCCTGATGCGCTTACCGGCACTGTTTTTCGCTTCAAGGCTTGGAGGGACAGACAAGACCCAAACGTCAATAACAAAAAGGTGCAGATATTTTTTTCGCGTACAGCCCGTAAATTCAATTCTGGGTTGCCACTCTCCGACACGACTGTGTGCCGCCATTTTCGCACTCTGTGACACCATGGAAAGCAGGTGCAAAAGTCCCCCTGCCAGCGTACCATCATCCCCCCTCAGAAAACGCCTGAGCTGCACTTCAGGTTGTGATTCATTGAGGAGAGTCGTGCCGGAAAGATGTCTGATGACCACTGAAATCATCTCTTCGGGCGACAGCATATTTAGTTTCATGCATCAAACCTCAGCGTGAGTCTGCGTCAGCGCCGTTCTTCAGAAAATGGAAGCTGATGAACTGCTGACGACGGATATACCAGTCGTTAAAGCCAGGAAGAGGCGTCTGTTTCAGCCCTTTGACGGCAACCGACATCCAGGACGAATGCCTGTCAATTTGTATGATCAACGATGCATTTGAATATTCGCTGTCCTTCGATTGGCATCTGAGCAGACCGCAATGCATCAGCAGCCAGCTACCGGTATATTCCGGCCAGCGTGCAATGAATTCGTGAATGAGGCTTTCCTCCTCACATACGGGGGGCACCTCAGTGAGTGCCCGGACAACGGCCGTCTGAAATTCCGCGGGTGTGGCATGGATACAGCCACCGTGGTAGTGCATCAGTCATTACCTCCTGTAATAGATGGTGCTGTCGGATGAGCAAAACGGTGAGAGCTGGAAATTACTGAACGGTTATGCCCGGCACCTCTTCCGAAGCGGGTCGCCACTGTGGCCAGCCGGTTTTGGGCTGTACACCGCAGGCGGACGCATGACCCGCTACCGTGGCGACGGCGCCCTGGCTGAAGGCTTTACCGTCCAGCCAGCAGGTGCCGTTCTGCGCGCTCTGGTTCAGCGCAATGAGCATCTGCTGCATGCTGCTGTTGATGAGCTGCACGGAAGCGTTCACCTGGTCCAGCTTCTGGCTGACCATGACGTCAGTGATAGGCTGGGCAGCAAAGGCGGCGCCGGACAGGCCGGCAGAAAGTGCCAGCGCGACCAGCGCTGTGCAAAAATGTTTTTTCATGAAAAGACTCCGGGAAGGAAAAAGAAGAGGAACATAGCCGCCCCGCTGCGGGGCGGCATCCGGACTTAACCCACGCTGACCGGCGTCATGCCCATCTGCGTCTGGCCGCGCTTGATCATCTCCGGTATGCCCAGCAGCAGCAGGCTGGTGACCAGCCCCAGTGCGACCATCCAGAGTTTGATCTGCGGGTTGTTCTTCATCCCCTTGGCCGCAAAAATGCTGCCGATAACGCCGCACACCCCAGCCAGTTGCACCATTCCCAGCACGCTGGTCGTGCCGGCCTTGGCGCCCTCGGCAACGCGGTTCGCCATATCAGCGAAGTCCCCGTCGGCCATGGCCATCGGTGAAATGAACGCAAGCCAGGCGGAGAGTACGCGCAGCGTCAGGCGGCGCAGAGCTTCAGACAGCATCAGGACGCGTGCGTAAGCCGCACAGTAAAGGCGAGTCATCATGGTGTTTTCCTTTAAAAAATGAGTGTGGCCGGATGGCCGGTTAAATCGTCCGTGAGGACGGAATTTCCGCAGCCTGCTTCAGTGCAGGCCGAGTGTTTTCTGAATGGCGTCAAGCAGGTAGGGGTTACAGATAAACATCACGCCAATGATAAATTTCGCGGTGCCGGTGTTCACGTCGTTCCCGGCGGTCAGGCCGGTGTGGCCGTCTTTTTTCGACCTGCGCCACAGCAGCACGCCGGATAGCGCGAACCACACGCCAATCATGCGCAGCAGGGTCAGCAGGGCGTTGGCCGCCACCGCGCCCTGACCGAACGTGCCCTGGTCAACGTAGCTGATGGCGTCAAACGAGACCTGCCAGCCCACCTGACGCGCGCCCGCGCCGATAAGCTGGTCGAGCCCCGCCAGGCCGCAGCACAGCAACACCCAGGAAATAACAGCGCCGCCGCTCGCCGCCTGACCTGGTGCCTTGCGGGCAAGCCAGGACTGGCGGGCGAGAAAGCCGCTGGAGCCCACCACGCCGAAGAGCACGCCGAGCGTGAGCGCGAGGTTAATGCCCGCGCTCAGCAGCCCCGAGGCCAGGTTGGACAGCATGGTGATGCCGTCGAGCGATCCTCCCATGACGCCTCCCTAGCGCAGCACGCCGGCGCTGGTTGTGACGCTGCGGTCGTCCGTATTCACCTCACGTACCGTGACGCCGCCGAGGCTGTCGCCCGCCTGCACCGCCCACGTCCGGCCCTGCCAGCTGACCCACGCCATGCCGTTCTGCAGGCTTTCCAGCCGCATCCCGGACAGCGCGGAGCGCGTGTGCTTCTGGCCAGCCGCGGCATGACCCGGCGAAGCGTCCGGCCTTACGGCCAGCACGGTGACCAGGTTACCCAGCCGCGTGTTTTCTTTTTCCACCCCGTCAAGGCGCTGCTGCAGCGTGGTCAGCGCCCTGCTCTGCGCGCGCACCGTGTCCGACAGGCGGGTGATTGCCTCACGGTTAGCCACCTCAAACTCGTGGCCCTCGCGGATAAGCTTCACCACGTCATCCGGCACGCTGCCCCCGGATGCGGGATCGTTCAGGGCGCCAGCCGGTACGCTGAGCCCGCCGGTCTGCGGCGGGGCGGGCGCAGGAGCCGGCGTGACCGGGGCGGCTGCCGGGGCTGGCGCAGGCTGCACGCTGCCAAAGCCCGGGTCCTGCCCGAAGGCAAGCTGTCCGGCGTCCGGCGCGGAGGAGGACGGCACGAGCAGGAACCAGCCGGCGGCCAGGATAACGATCGCCCCGCCGGCGAGCCACGGCAGCGACTGCCCGAGCCAGAGCTTGCGCGTCAGCAGGCTCTCTTTTTTCTGTACCGGCGGCGCGGGCACCGGCGCGTTATCGGCCGCGCTCACCGCCGGCTGCGGATCGAATTCATTCACGTGGGGTTCCTCTCTGTTCGGCCGCGCGGATGCGCGTCTGTGTTTCCGCACGCAGGTCGGCGGCGGTCGGGGTCGGGTTGCTGCTCGGAGCCGCCGGCGACGGGGCCACCGGGGCAGATGGGGTGCTCCCCTGCCCGGATTCCGCGTCGGTGCTATAGACACCGCTCATAAACTGAAGCGCCACCACATCACCGTTGTGGACATAGACGGTCCGGTCAGGCAGACGGGCGGCATCGCTGGTCAGCACCTGTCCCGCACGCTGCGCTATGCCGCCAGCAATGACGCCGCCGACCACCGTGGGATCCGGCAGGCCGGGGCGGGCGGTAACGGTGTTAAAGCCGTTGCTCAGCAGCTGCGTGTTGGACTGCGCGTAAAGCTGGCCCGCCTCGCCGGCGCCGCCGAAAATGGAAGGCAGCACGATGCGGCGGAAGTAGTGATGATTGACGTCGCTGGCAATGTTGGCCACGAGGGTTTTGTCATCCAGCGCGTAGGCGTCCACCTTGTAGGCCTGTCCGTTCAGCGTCATGGTGGTGAAGTGAATGACGACGCCGTCGCCGGACAGCTTCGCCCCTTCGGGCGCCTTCAGCACCGCCCCCTGATACCTGCCGGTTCTGATGCAGGCCAGCACGGGCGTGGTGCCGTTGTCTGAATCCACGCCGGTGCAGATTTCGGCAGGCCCCCGCCAGTAGGGTTCCACCACCACCGACGCCGGCGGCGCGTTCCGGACGTTGTCGCGGCTGCGCGCGGCGGCAAGCTGCACGGCACTGCCGGGCAGCGAGTCGCGCCAGTCCGTCCAGCCCCCGTCTTTGCCGCCCAGCAGCTGCGCCGGAGGCAGCTCACCCGCTTTGGGCTCCGCCTGCATCTTCGCCAGCAGCGCGGCCAGCGACTTCTGACGCGCCTCCGTCAGGGCCTTTTCCTGCTCCGGCGTGCGCCCGCTGCCCTGTGGCCGGGGAAGAGGCTGTGTCACCGTCACCGGAGCCGCCTTTGGCGGTTCAGCCGCCGTCGTCACGTCCTGCTGCAGCGGAATGCTGGCGATAAAGCTCTGGTTCGAGGCCGCCGCCGTCTGCGCGCCGCGGGCGTTGTTTTCGCGCAGCAATTCGCGATAAGCCGGCTGCTCCTGCGCGCGGGTCTGGGTGGTGCCCGTAACGCGGGTCAGGTCCACGCGGGAGACGGCGGGCGGCGGCGTTGCCAGCCAGCTCCACAGCGCGTAGCCGCCCCCCACCACTGCCACCATGCCGCCGGCAATCAGGCCCATCATCAGGCGGATGTTGCGCCCGCCGGTGTTCTGTTGATCGCTCATGATTACTCCAGGGCAATGCTGAGGGCTTCGGTGCGCCCGTCAACGGAAAAGGCCACGCGCGGCGTCAGCGGCAGCTTCCAGAGGTGCGTGCCGTCGGCGGAGGAGAGCGTGGTATCGAACTCGTCGCGGATGTCCGCGCGCGAGCGGATGTACAGGTCATCACCCTGCTGCCATACCGCCGTGTCCGGCACGCTGCCGGTGGTTTTCAGGCGCTTTGCGCCCGACGGCGGCACGCCGTCCAGAAACGCCTGCAGCACGTCGTCGTGCAGACCGATGCGCGAGGGGCCCGGCGCGTCGGGTGCCGCCCCCGGACCGCGGCGCGGAATGCGCAGGTCAAGGCGAGCGTCCACCGTCCAGGTCTTCTTCACCGTGTCGGCCTCGCCGCTCATCACGCTTATCTGCAGCGGCACCGGCAGGCCTTCCAGCCCCACGGTCACCAGCGTGTTCACGAAGTCGCGCTTTGCCGTGATGACCATAAAGGACATGCCCGGTATCCACTTCACGTCGATGTCCGGTGAGCCGCTCACCGGGTCCCCGAGGATTTTCCAGGGCGCGCCGGTGCTGTCGATAAAGCTCACCGTGGCGGGCCAGTTCACCGCGGTGCGCACCAGCGGCAGGCTCGCGCCCGGCTGCAGGCTCACGGTCTGCGCGGTGATGCGCGGCACCGCCGTGATGCCCGGCGTGGCCAGCGCCCGGTTCTGCTCGGTCTGCTGCGCGCGCAGCTGTCGGATTTCATCCGGCGTCAGCGGGGCGATGGTCGCCTGCGCCTGGTCGTACGACACCGACGTTGGCGGCGGCAGCGCCTGTCCGGGCAGCGGACCTGCTGCGGCAGGCGTACCCGCCGCCTGACCTGATGCTTTCTGACCGGTTGCAGCAGCACCGCTGGCGGACGCGGTGGAGCGCCACCCGCCGTCGGTGCCGGCCGCCGGGGCGGTCCCCGCTGACGTGGCGGCACCCGCGCTGCCGCACAGCGCCAGCCAGAGGGCCAGCGTGCGAAAGTTGCTCATAGGATTATCCTGCGTTGTTGGTGATGGTCTGGGTGACCTCAAGACCGCGCGGCTTGAGTCGCACGTCGGCCTGCTGAATGCGCAGCGTGAAGATGTAGCGCAGCGGCGGGCTGCTGCTGTTCTGCCCCTGCAGGCGCATCGTGACCGGATACTGGAACTCCCACGTGTAGCGCCCGCCAATCACGCCGCGTCGGGTGATAACGCCCGGCTCCACGGTGTTGGTGAGGTTCATACGCTTGTCCTTTACAAGCGACAGGATGTTGGAGCCGGTGGTCAGCGCCTGGTTGTAGCCGGTGAAGCCCTCTTCCGAGAAGTCAGGCGACGCCGCCGTCATCTGGTCACGGTAATGCACGAAGTCCAGCGTGAAGGCCTTGCTGATGGTGTCGGCACCGAACTGGCGCACGTCGCTCTCGCTCCACACCGGCTTGTCCGTCGGGTAAAACGGCGTGATGCGGCCGTTTTCGGTGGCCAGGTAGTGCGAAGGCATGTTGAGCAGCACATAAATCAGCACGCCGATGGTAATCGCCTGAATTCCGTTACCGATGAGGCTCCACACGGCGACGGTCAGGCAGCGGTGCGCAAACCGGGCGCCCAGCGTTCGCTCGTTCTGGGCGTTTACCGCGTGCTCGTAAATCTTCGGGTCGGTCAGGACCACGGCCGCCTCCTCAGGCGGCACGGCGGGTTGGGGGTTCTGCATACGATGTTCCTTACAGGCCGTAGGACTGCCACGGGTCGATACTGGTGGGCAGGTTGCTGTTGATTTTGTCCGTCAGCGCCCCGCAGACCTTCTCTGACGCCTGATTCATGATGTCCTGCAGGCTCGGCAGGTTGGGCAGGCTGATGGAGATATTGCGGATGCCGGACAGGCAGTTCTGCAGCTGATCGGACGTCTGGCTTTCGCGGGCCGCCCATGCGTCGCTGGCCTTCTTCGCGGCGTTATAACCCGCCTCGCTTCCGGTCTGCGCCGCGCTGCCCGCGCGGCAGGTCGCGGCGCCGGCGCCAAAAGTAGTGCAGCAGAAGAAGACCGCCACAAGGGCGGTCGCTGTTTTGTTTGTCATGTGAAGTCTCCGGATGAATCGATTACTGGGCCGGCCGCGGCGGCGTGACCGGTGCTGCCTGTGGTGCTGCTGCCGGCTGGTCCTTTACCCAGCCTGATTCCGCTTTGTAGCGCTCGTCGTAGCCGAGGCGGGCGTGCAGCGCGGCGGGCAGGTCGGCGGGCGCGTCCAGCTTCGCGATGCGCGGCTGATCGTCGCCGGTCAGCCGCACCACCACGTGCTCGCGCGGCACGGGCTGGCCGTTTGACTTGTTAATGCCGTTGCCGCTGCCAATGGGCTGGGCGCCCTCCGGCGTGAGCAGGTTAATCACCATCGGCGGCGACTCCCTGTTGTCCGGCAGGCTGACCAGCACGTGCTGATACTCACCGTCCCGCCGCACCACGCCCTGCAGGTAGTGACCGTCACCCTGCACCAGATAGAGGTCCGGCCGGCCGTCTTCCCCCCACGCCGACATCACCGCCGTGCCGGCGCGGTCGTTATGTTCCGGGCGCGGCGCCGACAGCGGATCGCCCGGGACGCTGCTGCCCTGCCCGTCAGGCTTAAGCCAGTACAGCCCGTCGGCCGGCTTCGGCGGCGCATCGATATCGAGCCTGAGGCGGCTCACCAGCACGTGCTGTATCTGCGTGTAGCGGTTCACGTCAACGGCCGAGAGCCGCACCATGTCCTCAGCGCCGGTCTGCACGCGGGTGCCCCCGACCGGGGCCAGCGACCACTGATTGCGGCGGGTCTGTACCTTTTCATACTGACCGCTGAAGTTGCCCTGCGCGTCCTTCATCGGCTTATTGACGGTGACCGGCTGCTCACCCATCCACTGCAGCGTGACCATGCGACCGGGCTGCAGGTGCGTCTCACGCAGCAGGCCGGCAAGCTCCTTACCCCAGAACGTCTGAGAGCCTTCTTTCGTACGCAGCGTAATAAAGGTGCTCTCGCTGGCGTCCTTTTCAAAGCGGAAGGGAGCCTGACCGCAGGCGGTGACCTTACCGGTGACCGGCTCCCGGGCTTTTTCTGCCGGGGTGTGCACCGCCGGAGAAATCTTCGGCGCGGCGGGTTCAGGGGCCGGTGCAGAGGTTCGCTGAGGTGACGCTGTCACGGGTGCGACGTTCTGTACTGGCTCGCTGGCCCGCGCCGCCGTCGTTACGGGGGGAACCTCAGTCGCGCGCGGAGCCTGCGGGTCGCCGCGCACCGCATCGGCGGGGGCGGCTGGCGTGACGGGCTGACCCGCAGCCCGGCGTGCTGCATCGAGGTCGGCCTGCTGGCTGGCGTTCTTCATACTCACGTCCAGCTTGTTGGCCACGATGACACCGATCGCAAATGCCCTGAACTCGTCGCTGCCGGTGAGTTCGATGCGGCCCTGATAGTGATTGGCGGCGGTCAGCAGCGCGGCAAGCACCTTCTCTTCGTGCGCGCTGGCGCCCTCCGCCATGACCAGGCGGTTACCGCGGTCTATAAACGCGGGCTCGCCGTCCAGCTTGTACACCACGCTTTTGCCGTCCGGGTGCCTGTCATGCGTGACGCGGCTCAGCAGCTTATCGGCATCGATGCGGGAAGACGTCGCCCCGGATGTGGCGGGCATATCCTCTTCCTGCGATGCCACGCGCGGCGCGCCGACCAGAATGGCGTTTTCCTCACCAAAGGATGCGACCGCCGGTGAAGGTGCCGCGTCAGAACGTTTTTCCAGCTCTGCGCGAAGTTCGGCCTCCAGCGCCTCGCTCTCTCCGGAAGGCCAGCGCGCATTTTCAGTATCGTTACCCTGGGACCACATTTCCGTCAGCGCGATCCGCTCATTAATGAGTGCGCCCGTACGCATGGCCAGCACGTCCGTGTCCAGGCTGGCGGCTTCGTCTTTCAGCGCACGCAGGCGCTGACTGATGTCGGCAAAACCCGCGCTGAAGTCCGGGGTGCCCGCTGTGGCGGAGGAGGCGGCAGCAGCCGGCTGTTCTGCACCGGCAGGCGATGCCTGTGGTGCCTCAGACGGCTGAACGTCAGGCACGTTCGGGGCCGGTACAGACTCAGCGACTGCAGCAGGCTCTGCCAAGGCCGGTTCAGGAGCGGTCGTGACCTCAGCTGCGGTAACCGGAATGGCCGGTGCTGCCTGTGGCGTTGCTGCCTCCTGAACGGGCGCCATCGGCTCAGGGATAACAGAGGAGGCGTCAGGAGAAACTGCTTTTTCTGGCTGTACCGCCGGCTCAGGTGCGGGCGTGACCTCCGCTGCGATACCGGGAGTGGTCGGTGCTGCTTCTGACTTAGCCGCATCCTGAACCGGTGCCATTGGCTCAGAGATAACAGGGGAGGCTGACGTCTCAGGCTGTACCGCAGGCGCCGGAACGTCAGCGACCGCCGGAGCTGCTTCAGCAGGTGCCGCAGCAGAGGCGCGGGACGCAGCCAGTGCGGCAACGGCTGCAGTCACGGCCCGGCCTTCCGTCTCGCCGGCGGCCAGGTCAAGGCGCCCGAACGCCGCCCAGGATGACTGAACGTCTGCAGGCGACTGCTCACCGGACAGCTCGGCGCGGCGCAGGTCGTTGCGCACCTCGCGCAGCGCCCTTTCCAGCTGCGGACGCGACAGCTCGCCGTCCGCCAGGCGGGTGTAAAGCGACTGGATCTGCGCCGGGATGGTTCGCACATCTGCCTGCCCGCTGCTGCGCAGAGACAGCGTGGTGTCGCTGTCCTTCAGGCCCGCGGCGCTCAGCGCGCGGCTGAACATCCCCGGGCGCTCACTCACCGCCAGCCCGTCGCCGGTCAGACGGTCAAACACCGCCTGTGTTTCGCTGACGTAAGCGTCGTTGTAGGTGCCGGACTCGCGCACCCGGTTAAGTTCGCGCTGCAGGCGATCGGTGGTGTCCTGAAACGCCTCCGGGGTAATGCTGCCCTGAATCAGCGAGGACAGCGCTCCGCGCAGCTCGCCCTGTATCGCCGGCGGTGCGCGCAGGCTATCAGCCTCCGCGACCGGTGCAGCAGCTGGCGCTGCGGGTGCCGGCTGCGGGTCGGGAACGACGGGCGCCTCTGCCACAGCAGGCGCCGGAACGATCGGCTCTGGCACTGCGGTGACGTCAGCTGCATCAGCAGGAGCCGCCTGCGGCGCGTCGGGTGCCGGACTGTCCTGGATTGCGAGCACCGGTTCCGGCGCTGGCGGTGTGGCTGGCGCGGCTTCAGGCTGCTGCGCCTTCAGGATGCGGTAAACGCTGGTCTGCCCGATGCCGAGCTGCTCCGCAATCTGCGCGGGCTTCAGCCCCTCATCGCGCAGCTTCAGAATTTCATCCGTTTTCTCTCTGGCGGCACCGGAGCGGCGGGCTGGAGTGGAGTCCGCTGCGGCGTCCGGGGACGCGGCGGAAAGATTGTCCGGCGCTGGCTGTGCGTCGTCAGGTGTGGCCATGGGGGCATCCTTATGGTTGAGCTGCTCAAGAGCCTGAGCAATGTCGGGAAGCAGCGTTTCGCGCAGGCGCTCAGCGCCGCGGAACAGGTGCAGGTCGTTAAAGTCGGTAAAGCCGCGCTCGATTTCGGCGGCCGTCAGGTCCGGCAGCAGCACGGCGCCGCCGGTCGCCGCTGCGGCGCGGTTTGCCGACAGCACGCCTTTATTGATGTCTTTGGTGTGGTCAACGTCGGCCATAAACAGGTGCGGGCTGTCGGGGTAGCGGTCCTTCAGTACGTTCGCCACCGTCTCCATGTTGCCGGCGTCGATGGTCATCACGACCGGACGGCCGGTGACCATGTGCAGGCTGCGCGCGGTGGCGTAGCCCTCCGCGTACAGGACGGGCTCGCCGTTGCGCAGCTCACCGCCCTCCACGCGGAAGTGCCCGGCCTTGGGGGCGTCCTTAAACAGGAACTTCTCACCGTCGGGCGGAATGTACTGCAGCGTGCGAAACGCGCCGTCTGCGTCACCGAACGGCACGACCAGCGCGCCGTTGCGCGTCTGGCGCACGTCATCCGCCACCGTGATGCCCTTGCGCACCAGATAGCCGTGCGCCGGGTCGGCCGCCGGCAGCCGCTCATACAGCGCCTTTGCCTTTGCGGTCTGCTGCGCGTAAAGCGCGGCCTGCTCGCGGGCAAAGTCATCCTGCGACTGACGCATCACCGCGCGGATGTGCACGCGCGCCAGCGGGTCAGCTTTTCCTGCTCCGCCGCTGCTGGCCCTCCAGCGCGTGATGTCCTTGTCGTTCTCGGCGCGGTGGTAGTTGATGAACCAGCCGCCGGGCTTCACGCCGTCGAGAAAACCGCGATAGACGCCGTCTTTGTTCCCTTTTTTCCCGTCCGCCACCGGCACGCGGTGTCGCCGTCCGTCCATCACCGGCAGGCCGTCCAGCACCAGACCGCCGCTGGTCAGCGCGTCCAGAAACTCCGACTGCGGGTCGCCGCCGCCGCTGCTGCGGATGCTGCGGTCCGGCAGCCACTTCTGCAGCCGGCTCAGGTCGGCGCCCGGGCGCGCGTACCAGAGCTGCGCCTCTTTATCCCACGTGATGGCGTTGCCCCCGTCCGGGTGCTTTCCGGCGTCGGCGCGCGCGGCGTCGCGCTGGTCCGGCAGGACCGCAAGCCATACCGGGTAGTCAGCTGTACTCATGATGCCTCCTGTTACAGGGTCAGAGACGGCTACTCACCGTCGGTGTAGCGCCGGTACCACCAGGGACGGCCGCTCAGGCTTTTGCCGCGTGCAATGCGGGCAAAACGCGTCAGCAGCTCGGTGACGCCCCAACCGAAGGCTTTCAGCAGGCGGAACACGGCGATGATGCCGGTCACGACGTAAATCGTGTTCATGGCGGGAAAGCGGAACCAGAAGAGATAAAGCAGAAACAGCCAGGCGGGGATGCCGAGAAAGCTCAGCGGGCTGCCCGCCCACCGCCAGAACCCCGGCGGGTAATCCTCTTTTCTGAACTCACTCATGCACGGCCCTCCTCAAACTCGCGGCGCTGAGGCGGCGACATCACCACCGCCAGCTCGGATTCGGCGATGCGGCCCGTGCGGTACAGCTGCCACGCCTGATCCACGATGCGGCGCTTTTCCAGCCGGATAATGTTGTTGATGTGCGCGCCCCACTGCGACCACGGCATGCCGGCAAGCTTCTCGCGCAGGTAGTAGTCAAAAAGGATGTACTCGCGCACCGCCACGCGCTTTCCGTCAGTGGTGCGCAGCAGCGTCTGCACCACCACGTACTGCAGCACGCCCAGCAGCGACCAGGCCAGAGAGTCGCGGCTCTCGTGCGGAAACTCGTTGATGAGGCGCGGAAACGCCTCCCCGGGCGAGTCAATGTGCGTGGTGGACAGCGTCAGGTGACCGAGCTGCCCGGCGCGGATGCCCACATCAATGGTCTCGCGGTCGCGCATTTCCCCCACCCCGATAACTGACGGCGCGCGTCTGAGGTCCGCGCGGATGCCGCTGGCGAAGTCGGGAATGTCCCTGCCGACCTGCGACTGCAGCGGCGGCAGCACGTCGTCCGGCCGGCCCAGGATGAACTCGATCGGGTCCTCTTTGGTGGTGACCTTGCGGTCCGGGTCCGTGTCCAGGCAGTAGCGGTAGGTCGCCGCCAGCGACGTGCTTTTACCTGAGCCGGTAATGCCGCCCCAGAGCCCCATGCCTTTGGCCGGCAGGAGGTTGGCCATCAGGTCCGGCTCAAGGCCGAGGCTCTCCAGCGGCGGGATATCGGACGGAATGACGCGCATTGTCCAGCCGATGGTGCTGTCCTGACGCCCCGCCGTCCCCTGCAGCAGGTTGACGCGAAAGCGGATGCGCTCGCCGCGGTTCAGGCCCCAGCGGCCGGTCATGTCGCCGTCGAGCTGCATTGCGCGGTCAATGGCGACCCCGCCGCGCACCTTCGGGCGAAGCTCCGGGGTAAACACCTCGTCCATCAGCTTGGACAGGGTGTCGTCCGCCACCGCGAAGGGGCTCGCCCTGAGCAGGCGGCCGTAGCGGCCCACTACGAAGTGGTTGTCGCCCTGCAGGTGAATGTCGCTCACGTTATTGCGTGCGCACCACACCATAAAGCCGCGCAGCGCGTCGGCGTTCAGCCCGCTGCCAAAGTCGTAAAGTTCCAGTCCTGAGGCTGACATCAGCGCTTCTCCGTATTGATGACCGGCTTCCACTTCGCCTTGTCGGTGACAAAGCCGGCGCGTGACTCCAGGCGACGCTCGCGGTCGCCGGTGGTGAGCTTGTTGCTGTCGCCGGTGACCGTCTGCTGACGCTCGGTGACCACCGGGGCGGTAATGAGGTTCTGACGGCGCAGCAGCACGTACTGCAGCATGCCGTTGTAGTCGCGCGTCAGGCGGTTGACGTTGGCCTCCAGCGTCTCGTCGGCGCTCTGGCGCCCTTCCGCCCAGCCTTCATTTACTGCCGCCTGCCAGATGTCGCGCTGCACGCCGTTCTCCGGTATCAGCCCGCCCACCGGCTCGTCCGGCGGCACGGTGCTGAGTCCGGCCATCAGCCAGCCCCGCCACGTCGGCGGATTGCTCACGAAGCGCTCGGGCTGGATGATTTCGTACACGTGGCTCGCGGTGCGTATCTGGTCGGGGGTGACGTGCGCCACGTCCACGGCCTCGGTGATGACCGGCGGCAGCCAGCCGCGGGCGCTGATAAGTGGGCGGAAGTCATAGGTGGCATCCAGCTGCTTCGCGCGCGCCTCCAGGTCACGCCGGAGCTCCCACGCGCGCTGCGCCTTGCCGCCGCGAAAGCCGGTGGTGCGCCCGCCCTCGGTCAGCATCTGGCGGCGGTTATCGGACACGTCAGACGTGTCGCGCTCTCGCGGCGACAGGTAGGCCTCAGGACCCGGCGGCGGTGCGCCGTCCGGCCCGGGCGCGGGGGCCGCCTTCGTGAAGTGAAATCCCGCGCAGCCCGCCAGCAGCGCGGGCAGCAGCAGGACGGTGAGTCGGGCTTTCATCGGCGGTTCCCCTTCGCGTGGCGGGTCTGAACGGCTGGCAGAGACGGCATGAACTGCAGCACCATCTGCCCCGGGTAGGTGACGACCGTGGCGCGCCAGGCGGTCTGCATCTCAATCATGCGCATCGCGTTGGCATAGGTAACGCCCTGCACGTCGATGTTCACGGGCAGCGGCAGGCGCACGCCCGTGTAGCTGAAGGACTGCCCGCGCGCCCGGGCGAGCTGGCTCAGGAGCTCCACCGCGTCACCGTCCCAGCTGAACGTAACGCGGTCGCTGTCGGCCCGGACGGACGCCACCGGCAGCGGCGTGCCGGCGTCGAGGTCGCCCTGGGTCCAGAGCTGCGTCATCTGCAGCGCTGTCCGGGGTGGCGGGGTGGTCTGTGCCGCAGCCGGAGCGGCTGCGTGCTGTTGCGCGGGCAGCTGACAGCCGCACAGCAGCAGCACCGGCAGCGCGGTAATAAGGTGTTTATTCATGGTGTCTCCGGGGGTTGCCGGTCTTCAGAAGGGTGAGCAGGCGGCGCCGTTCAGCGGCTGGCCAGCCAGATGGAATAGACTTTTCGCGCATACAGCATGCGGCGGGCCTGATTGCCGTCCGCAAATCCGGCGTTGTAGCTGCCGAGGCACTGCCAGGTCAGGCCGCAGACCTGCAGGTGCTGCGCGAGGATCCAGGCGCCCGTCTGCACGTTAAGGCAGGGCTGCGTCAGGAGGTCGCGTTCATCGCTGATAACGCCCATGGCTTTGAGCTTTGCCAGGTGCGTGGAGTTGATCTGCATCAGCCCGAAATCCCGGCTGGTCACGCGCCCCTGCCGGTCGCGGTTGTAGCCGACCGCGTGTGGGTTCATGCCGCTTTCCACCTGCGCGATGGCGCGCAGGAGCTGCGGTGACACGTGATAGCGGGCGCCGGCCTCGCGGAAGCAGTAGGCCTGTGCGGTGGCGGAGAAAAACAGCGCGGCCGCCAGCAACAGCAGCGTGCGCCAGAAGTGGGTGATTCGCATGGGTGAAATCTCCGGCACCGGGCAGCCGGGCCTGTGGCTATGACATCAGGAGGGGTAGTTATTCAGCAGGCAATTCTTTGAGCGCACGGTGCATCAGTATCCGCTCATCGAGCGCCTTTTTGCAGGCATCATCAGGGCGCCCTTCACTTTCGGCCTTCATCCTGCAGCTCAGGTCACTGTATCCGGTGACGGCCAGCGACAGACTGTGCATGAGTGCGTCAGAACGGTCGGAAAGGCAGCCGAACCACGCCGCGCTAAAAGCATCGAAAGCCTTATCGCCTTTGACGGCTTCGCGAGTTAACGTTTGGTTCTCACGGGTACATTGATGCCTGAAGATTGCCTGCGTCAGGGGTAGCACGGACGCCTCGTCCTTCTGCCAGGGTGAGAAGTCAACGTCATACTGCCAGCTCAGATAGCCCACCGCGCAATACCAGCCGAGAAAAAATACGCTGGCTGCTATGCCCGCCCGCTTTAACGTTACTTTCTGCATGATTCAGTTTCCTGTGAGTTCGATATAGCGCGCATATACCTTGCGGGCGTAGCGCATGCGAAACGGCTCGTTCGCGTTTTTAAAACCGGCGTTATAGGCCCCGACTGACGTCCAGTTCACCCCGTTCTGCGCGATGTTTTTGGCCAGTATCCAGGCGCCGACGTGAATGTTCTGGCAGGCGTTGCCGAGCAGCACGTCACGGGTTATGCCCATCGGGCTTAACACCGGCAGCCAGGAGGAGTTGATTTGCATCATACCGAGGTCTTCGCTCAGCACCCGGCCGTTCTTTTTGTTGAGCCCGATGGCGCCGGGGTTCAGTCCGCTTTCAACTTCGGCGATGGCCTGCAGCAGCCGCCAGTCAACGCTGAAACGTACGCCCGCCTCACGAAAGCAGCGTGCGGCCTCCGGCGGCACTTTCGCCGCATCCGTCACGCCTGCCACGATCAGCAGCAGGCAAATCATCACAGCGCGCCACATAGCGACACCGCCACGAAGACCGGATAAAGCACGGTGATAAACGGCACGCCGCGTACGAACCGGCCCGCTATCGCGGTCAGCACCAGGCTCATGGCCAGACACGCGCCCGACCAGGTCGGGGTCAGCCAGGCGCCAATGGCCGGCAGCACGTACAGGTCACCGGAGGCCAGTGCCGGCGGCTGTGACCGCATCCAGGTGATGAGATTCAGCAGCAGCGCCGGCAGCAGCATGACGGCGGCACCCGTCAGGGCGGGGATGGCATCAGAGCCGCCCGGCAGCAGCGTGGACAGCGCCAGCCAGGAGAGCAGGAAAATGATCAGGTCGGGCACCCACTGTGTCACGCAGTCGATATAGGCGGCGCTGGCCAGCAGCAGTACGAACAGGACAAAGGCCGGGTTGTGCGTCATCAGCCAGGCGGGGAACACGCCACCGCAGAGCATCACGATCGCCAGCAGCGGCCGGATGGGCGCCACGTCAGGATAAACCTGCGTTTCCGCCGCAGAGGCTTCGGCAGCAATGCGGGCACCGGCATAGAGCGCCGGCAGGTTGAAGGCGAGCATCAATGAGAAAATCAGTACAGCGGGAATAATCAGCATTGCATTACCTCACGTAAACCACATAGCCGGCCGGAATAAAGTCAGGCCGGGCAAGCCGTCCGGACGGCGTGTTGATACCGGCCGCATCGCTCAGGCCAAAGTGCGAACTGTTTTCGGTGTCTGTCATCAGCTGGGCATAAACTCCCGGGCTGGCAGGCATAAAGACATACCCCGCACCGCCGCTGATGCGCAGCTGAATCGTGCTGCTGCGGGGCAGCCAGTCGGGCAGGGTTATCCGCGCGGCAGCATCCCCGTCGGCTGGAGTGCTGCTCGTCCAGAGGTCGTTAAATGCAGAGACGTACTGGAGAAACTGGCCCGCCTGCTGGCCCTGCGTCACGCGGTCCACGTTGTCGCGGGCGGTTAGGTTGATGAACATCAGGCAGGAAGTGGCTACCGCCAGCAGCATGGCTGCGAAGAAAACGGAAGATCGCATATGTGTTCCGGGGTGAGGTGATGGAGCCTGACCGGGGGGAGCGGACAGGCGTTAACCCGCAGGAGGACGAAGCCCCGCGCAAGGCAGAATGCGTGAAATAGTTCCGGGCGTCAGAGCGGTCTGATTAAGACCCTCCGGGTATCGTTGGCCTGCACCGCACCGGGCGGAGGCAGACGCTTGCCCGCGCAGGCTGCCCGGGCCTGTATCCGGAGCAGATCCGTAGCCGCATTAATGAGTGCTTCTTCCCGCGTGGGCGCCGGGAGGGTCAGATGTTCGAGGTCAGCAAAACTCACCGTAACGGCGCCGCCCTCCTCACACAGTTCTGCAGGATAAGGCACGAAGAGCGCCGCAAACTTCTGCGCCTGACGCCGTCTGACGTCAAGCTTGCTGACCAGTTGAGTGGCGCGCAGGTGAGTGTACCGCTTCAGCATATTCAGGCTTTTATGTCCGGAAATCGCAGCCACTTCCATTACGTTCAGCGTGCCCAGCTCAAACAGCCGGCTGACGGCTTCATGCCGCAGATCGTGGAAGTGCAGGTCTTCGATTTCGAGCCCGGAAAGTATGCTGCGCCAGGCGCTTTTGAAACCGTTAGAGGTGTAGCTGAAAACCGGACCGGAAAGCGCGCCCGTACATTCGCGTAGCGCCTGACGGGCCTTATACGACAGCGGAACGTCGCGGGCGGTGCCGTTTTTCGTCATCGGCAGGTGAGCGATGCCCAGGTTCAGATCCACGTGCTCCCAGCGCAATGCCAGAATCTCCCCCTGACGCATGGCCGTTTCTAGCGCGAGCGTGAAAATCACCGACAGTTCGGCATTGCGGGTCCGTAACGCACGCCGGATCCGGCGCTCCTCAACAGAGGTCAGCCGGCGCGTACGCCCGGAGGAGGCCTGCGGCTTGCGAACGTGCTCAACCGGATTATGCGTGCAGGTGCCCCACTCGATACGCGCCAGATTATACAGCGCCGAGAGCAGCGCCATCTCCAGCCGTACCGTATTGGCGCTAACCGTGCGGCCTGTCCTGTCGCTGATCGTTGCCAGCCTCCCGTCCCGGTAGGTGGCAATGTCGACGGAAGTGATTTCATCCATGTTCTTTTCGGCCAGCGCTGAGCGTTTCAGCACATTGATGCGATAAAACTCCTGCAGGTGTCCCCGCTTGTGCACGGACACAACGCGACAGTATTTATCGAGCGCCTTTGATAAGGCCATTTTTCTTATGCGTTGTCTGACTGCCATATACCCCCCCAAAAGGGGGGGACGATACCACAATTCATCCTGACATCACTGCCAATCCGGTGTGTGGAAAAAGGCCGAGGGCGGCTCGACAAGAGTGTGTGCTAATAGTTGTGGTGGTAACTGGCCATTGGAAGTCGGCAGAGTGAATCATGATGGCGATTGGTCATCATGGAATACCCTTGGACAGGCCTGTAGTGGCGGTTACACACAAAACTGGCAGGTGCCCGTTTTCTGCGCTGCTAATTAGCCTGCCAATCCGGTGTGTGGAACGGTCCGAAAAACAACGGGCGTTATGCATGGGTCGGCAGCTTCACTTCTCAGTACAACGGATATAACTCAGGTAATGCCACCGTCACCGTGTATGCAGTTGGCGGCAATTCAGTTGTGTACAAAGACCTTGGTGATGGGCAGGGCTGCACGAACACCTGGGCGCTCAGTGCTTCTGCAGGAGGAGTAGGCGCAGCGTCTGCGTCTGACAACAACCCGGCCTGGGCTAAATCAGGAACGATTTCATTTCAGGTGCCTGCCTATACCAGTTATTCGATCGTTTCAAATCCCCTGCCAAGCCAGGGATGCTCACCGGGTGCTTTCACCGTATATACATACCAGTGACTATCTATGCGCACAGATAGCATAGGCAGTAACGGTTGTATTTGGGCATGCTGCAGCCCATCCATTGCCGGTTGGCTGGCTCCATTTCAGGCGCTCATCAGAGCCGGAGTTACACCCGGCACCGCCGCCCACGAGCACCTCGTCTGAAGCGCAGTCAACGGAAACTGTTTTGGCGGCTGCCGCCGATCTGATTTGCGTTGTAGGCGATGAGGACGTTTGCTTCCACACACCGGATTGGCAGGAAAGTATGGCGCCTGCGCTGTCGCGGCTTACAGAGCCCCAGGTATCGCAGGATGTGCCGGCAGTGTTAACCTGCTGCAGCTTGATAATGCCGCCGATAATCGCATCGTGACTGGCCCGCAGCGTGCCATTCGCCGTCACGTCATTACCAGCCGTAATATTGCCATTCGCCGTCATGCTCCCATTAGCTGTGACGTTCCCTGACGCTGCGATACTGTTGCTGGAAGTTATGTTCCCGTTCGCATTGATGGTCCCGTTCGACTGAATGCTCTGCGTCGCGGTCAGGCGCGCGGTATTCACGTCAGCAGAGGCGTTCAGCGTCTGAGTACCGATGGTTTTGGCGCTGCTGATGTCGTTGCTGCCCATGTTCAGCGTGGTGCCCATGGTATTGAGCTCGGGATGCCCTGCCACGCTGTGACGGTACAGATAGTCGTTAACCAGCGCGCCGTTGGAGTAGAAGCCGGCAATCACTACGCTGCCGTCGCCCGGGTTATAACCGCCAAACGCGGACAGGTTTTCCTGCCAGCTCCCCATCGCCCCTTTGGCCACGCCGTTCTCAATGTAGCCGCCTTCTGCGCCAATATGATTTGCCAGCTTGCGGGCGTCGCTCAGAGACAGCGCTGAGCCACCGGTGAGGAACGTCATGGTATGGAATTTATTCGTCGCCGGCTGAAAAATCAGCGTGCGATAGGTTGCCGTGTAGGCATTGGTAGGGGCGTATCCGTCAGGCAGATAACCCGCCGTGATGAGCATCGGCACCGTCAGCGTATAGCCCGCTGAGGCGCTGCTGCCGGCGGCGATGGTGGCCTGCTGATCGGCAATGTATCGATTCACCGCCTTCTGTACCGTCATGGCCTGTCCTGCCGCCACGTTCATCCGGTACTCTTCCGCTGCCCACAGGGCAAGCGGTATCAGCAGCGTCACCACAATGGCGGCCACTACCCCGTATGCCACCGTCGCATCCGTAATCTGCGCAATGCCCCGCTTCATCTTGTTCACGGTTTAGTCCTTAAAGTCATAGGAAATGGAATCAAACTGATCGTCAAAGTTGAACTGGCCGGCGGCAATCTTGGACCGGATGGTGGCGGCGGAACTTGCATGCCGCAGGTTAAAGCCGCTGATGTCCACCTGACGCCTGTTGCTGGCAGGGTTCAGGCGCATCTTCTGGTGCGCCAGAACGTACAGGGTACTGGCCACGTTCGCCCGCGCATTCGGGCTGACTTCTTCACAGAACATCACGTAACGCTCCAGCGCTTCCTTCAGCGTCGCACCGTGGATGGTCGACACCACAAACATGCTGAGTGAGGCTTTAAGCACTTCGTGCGCCGTGGCGCCGTCGCGGATTTCGCCGAGCAGAAACGCTGACGCGCCCATGCGGTAGGCCTTGCGCGTCGCGCTGGCATAGCCTTCGTTTTCACCCACCTCCAGCTGGATACAGCGCCCGTCACCGTGACGCCCCTGCAGCAGGGTTTCGGCGGGATCCTCAATGGAGACGCCAAGGTGCCCGGTCACTGCTATCCGGTGGCTCAGGGTGGCTGCCGCGGTCGTGGTTTTACCCGCGCCCATTTCACCGGCAATCAGCACCAGCCCCGTCGCGCCCGGATGTTCCACGGATTTGCGCAGCGGCGTACTGAGCGGAATATCCATAAAGTCGAACAGGCTGGCCGGGGTCTGTCGCAGGACCATACTGGTCCGTCCCATCAGATCGCGTGAAAGCGTGACACGATAAAGGCGTCCGTCATAAAAGCAGGAGAACTCATTGCGCCCCGTTTCCTGATGTCGTTGCTCACAGAGCGTGCGCAGCGCCTGCGCATCGGCGATCAGCGCATCCGGTACGGGTATCAGTAAGCGGGAGGCGCCAACCAGTCCTTTAATTTCGGCGTAGTCTTCACCGAGGTAGAGATCGATAAAATCGCTCTCACTGAGCACTGTGGCGGTCATAGTCGTTCCGGATAAGAGCCGCCGCAGAGCGGCGGCAGGTCGTTAAGACTTGGTGGTAAAGGTCAGCGTGTTATCACCGTCCACGCAGGCAGCCGCGGCATTGGCCGCGGTGACTTCGGCGGTGAACGTCGTGTTATTGATTTTGGTGGAGGAGAGGTCAGCGGTGCCGATGCTGCGCGCAACCTTCACGCAGTCACGCTGCGGCAGGCCCGCGTCGGTCACGATGAAGCCCACCCCGTTGCCTTTAACGGTCAGCTGGCCACCCGATTTGTTGTAAATCAGGTTGTTGGTGATGGTGTAGCTTTTTGAAATGCTCCCGCCTTTCACCAGCGCCGGCACGTAATCATCGGTGCCGTAACCGCTGGATGATCGGAGGTTGCGCGTTTCGTTCATGACGGTGGTCACGAGCGTGACCTCGCTCGTGCTGTTTACGTAGAAATAGGCCAGCGCCCCGGCGGCCACCACCAGGCCGATAACCACAATCATGATGCCAAGCGAACTGATGGAGTCAGTAATGTTCGCAATACCCTTTTTTAACGTCTTCATTTCATCACCTTTAAGGAGACATACGGATGGACGCCGCGCGGCAAAGGCCGCACGACAGTTTCGGAAAGTTAACGGGACAGAGAAGCGGACCGGCGGTCCGCTCAGTTGAAGAAAAAGGCTTTCTGGATGAGGCCGAACATGATGAGCATCAGCGCGGCCACCATCACTCCGCACAGCAGCAGGCTGACGATACGCATGCGGTCACCGGTGCGCTCAACGCTGCTGACGGTGCTTTCAAGCCAGGTGTCTGCAAAGCGCTTAAGCGACCCTTCACTGTTTTTGGTTTCAAACAGGCTCTGCAGCTTGATGATGGCCCGTTCACCGGGAAAGCCGTATTCGGTAGCATCCAGCGCCTGGCCGAGGTTCTCCTCGCCCGCAGAGATGGCGTGCTCCAGCGCGTCAAGCCGCTCATAAAGCCAGGCTGAACGGGTTGAGTCTTTCATGCTGGCTATGGCACGCTCCATCGGGATGCCCGCCGCGTCCATGGCGTTGACGTTCATGATAAAAGCCGCGCCGTGGATGCGCTGGTAAACGGACCAGGGCGGAAAGCGATCCAGAAAAAAGCGCAGCCGCCCGGTCAGGCGCGGCAGCGACCAGACAACGGCCGTCACGAAGCCCCCGGTCGCGAGCAACAGCGCCCACCACCAGTCCCTGATCAGCAGGTAAAAGTAGTAAACCGCCGTCTGCATGCTGTTCCACTGGCTGAGCGGAACCGCCTGCAGAATGACCGGTACCAGCATCATGCAGAACAGCACGATGACGCTCACGCTCAGCAGCGTCAGGTAGGTGGTCATCCCGACCGTGGTTTTCACCGCGCTGCTCAGACGCCCGGTCCCCTTTGCGATACTGATGGCATTCAGAAAACCGTCTTCCGGGCTGCCGGCCAGATCGCACGACTCAATAATGCTGAGCTCCTGGTCCGGTATCCACTCGCGCAGCGAGTCGCCGAGCCCAAACCCGCCGCCAAGGTTCTCGGCGCATTCGGTCAGTATCTGCGCCACGGCGTCGCCGGGATTTTTCCCGCGCCGGCTGTAGTTATCGATGAGCTTCTGATAGGTTTCCTTCGCAGAGCGTCCGTCCAGCAGGTACTGACGGAAGTCATCATAGATTTCAATGCGGTCCTGCGCACTGAACGTGGCCTGATAGAGCGCGCGCGTGAATCGGTTCACAGGTCTTCCCCCGCCTTCAGCCGGGTGTCCCGGTCGAGGTTGATGATGCGTCGATGTGTCCACACCGGGTCCGCTACGCCGCTGTTAATCAGCCGCAGCAGGTTCTGACAGAGCGTGATGCCCCCTCGGTTAATCCAGTCCAGGTAAGCGGCCATTTTGCCCCGCTCGCTGTAAAGGCGCATGTAGCGGTTATCTGTCTCAGTGACCTCAAATATCCCGGTGCGCCCGTGGATCCCTGACTCGCCGCAGTGGCTGCAGCCGCCCGGATTGCGCAGATACACGCCAGAGATATCCGCGTGCGTCTCCACCATGTCCACCATCACCGGGCTGACGCTCTCGCGCCCTTTGTGCCAGGGGATTTTGCAGTGGCTGCAGAGCAGCGGAACCAGCCGGAGACCAACCAGCCCGGACACGATGGTCGGGTCAAACAGCAGGTCCTCGTCTACCCCAAAGCGTCGCAGGCGCTGCGGGATATCTGCCGGAGAGTTGGTGTGAATGGTTGTCAGTACAGGGGCACCGGTCTGAATGGCCTCAATGACGCCATTGGCCGTACCCGCGTCACGCACCTCACCGTTGTAGATACGGTCCGGGTCCATACGCAGCAGGTTTCTGATGGCTTCGGCAAAGGTCTGCATGCCCAGCGGCGTCTGAAAGACGCCCTCAATCGGCGATTCGATGGGGTCTTCCACCGACATGATGTTTTCACCCGGGTCTTCACGGGCCAGAAACTCTGCGGAAACCTGACAGACCGTCGACTTACCATGTCCGGTGGGCCCGCTGAAGAAGGTGCCGCCGGATCCGTTCAGCAGCCGGCGCAGCGTGGTCTCTTCTGCCGGCGTCAGCCCCAGCTGCTCAAAGTGCAGGCTCTGCTTGCGGCGGCTGACGAGGCGCAGCGCAACGGCCAGACGCCCCTGCCCGCCGGGACGGCTGGCAAAGCGGATAGTGCTGAGCCCGTAGCCGTTCACGAACTCTTCGCGCACGCGGGCGTCACAGGACTCGGTAAAGCTCAGCGTGGTTTTGCTGTGCTCCTCGCACATGGAGTTGTACAGGGCATTCACCAGGCGGGTGCCCCACTCCGCGGACTCGGTCCGTATCCTGCGCAGGTTGCCGTCAATGCGATAGAGCACGCGGGTAAACTTGTGCTCAATGCGGATGTGGATATCGGATCCGCGCATTTTCGTGGCTTCGGCGACCAGGGTGAGGTTCAGGTTCTGAAAGTCGCTGGTTCCCTCCACGCTGTCGCGGCCGCCGTCGCTGAACTGCTGGGTTATTTTTTCCAGCTCCTCGCGGTCACACCAGGTCACACCCGTTTCAAGGCCCTGACTGCGCAGCTGCTCTTTCAGCTCATAAAACTCCGTATTGCCGCCCAGCTCGCTCAGCACATACAGGCAGTGATACTGGTTCTGATCGTCGCGGATAAGCCGCAGGCTGTCCCGCAGCGTAGCGGAATACGCGCGGGCGCCGGGAGGCGGGGCCAGCGGCAGCAGGGTGTGCGTTTTTTCACTCAGGTTCATCATGACGTCGGCCTCAGTTAAGGGTGAAGACGTGACCGTCAGGCTGGCGTTTAATCACCACGCCGCGCATTGAGACGGACACCACGGTATAGCCGCCGTTCACGCTGTCGCCCGGACGCACCTGCGTGCTGCTGCCGTCCCGGAAGCTGAGCGTGGCCACCGACCCCGCGACCTTTTCAAGCACAGGCAGCGTGCTGGCCGGTGCGGTTGCTGCCGGCGTGCCCGGAGGGCCGCCGGGCACCGCGGGGGCGGTGACCGGCACGGCAACGGTGTCAGCCTGCCCCGCCGCCATTTTTGCCTTGTTGTAGGCGGCCTGCGCGTCGTAAAACACGCGGCCGCTCTGGAGACGGTCAATATCGCCTACCGTTCTGACGTCCGCTTCCGCGTGCGCCAGACCGCAGACCAGCAGCATCAGCGCTGCATACTTAACGTTTTCCATAGAGCGATCCTGAGATTTTGTAACGGATTGAACCGTCGGAGGTGTTGATGCCCACCGTGACCTGCGATAGGCGGATGCCGGTGAAGCCGGCGCCGGCAAAGATGTCGCGCGGCGGGACGTCGGTTTCAGCAGAGAACTGGTACTCCTGCCATTGCTGCAGAGGCAGGTCTTCCCCTTCGCTGTTCTGCTTTACGTCTTTAATCGGCACCGCCGACACGGCCAGATCGATGTTCAGCGACTGGAACCGGGAGATGAACTGCATCAGCCTCTCATCAGCCGGCACCATCGGGTCATCCCCTTCCGGCTTCTGCGTCTGCGGCAGCGTGAATGACGTCTGGCTGCTGTCGGCAAAGCTGAACACAGGCGCGACGCCGAACAGCTTCTTCACCGCGGCAACGTAGTCAGCCGTGGTGGCCGCTGAGTTGGTTCGCCGGATGGACTGCACGCTGACGTCACCCTGTGAGCAGACCACCGTCACGGTCATCCAGCCCGCTATTGAGAGCGGCACGCGGTCCAGCACCTGCTGACACTGTCCGACAAAGGAGCCCACCGAAGGCTGCTCCGTCCACGGGTGACGGAAGCTGTCCAGCGCCGCCTTGTAGCGCGCCTGCTTATTGAGCTCTGCCTGCCGGGCCATCTCACGCTGCAGCGCGACGCGGGCGGCGGCTTCACGTTCGCCCTCCACGTGCAGCCAGAAAGCCAGCCCGGCCAGCGCCAGCGCGGTCACCGCTGCGGCCGCCATCAGCTGCCCCCGCGTCATGCCCCACGTCAGCGGCCGCAGGCGGAACTCTTTGCTGAGGTTTTTTGACGCCAGCACGGTATCCAGGTCGAGCGGCGCGGTGACGCCATCAACCTCCGGGTCGCCGTAAACCGGCACCTCCAGATTGCCCTTACTGCCCCGCAGCTCGTCGCGCAGGTCAATAAGCTTCTGGCGCAGCTGGTCCGCCGCATAGACCTTGTCGGACCAGACGTGGATCCCGCCGCGTTCGGTTTTACCGACCAGCGTGTACTGAGTAATGCCTTCCGGGCTTTCACCCAGCGGCACCACGGCAATACAGCAGCCTTCCAGCAGCGAAGCCAGCGCCACCGTCAGCGAGTAGGTGCCACGCAGGCGAAGCCGCGTTCTCGGTGCGAACCCGGCCTGAATGCTGTCGCTGCGCCTGACGGCCACGAGGTCCAGCCCCTGCTCTTTCCCGACGCGGCGTATCTCCTTCATGGGATTGCGCTGGGCGCGGATGGTCTGCCAGGTCAGCCCTATCACGAACCGCCTTTGATTGATGGTCAGCACGCGGATATCACCGGAATCCGGCGCGGGCGCCGGACGTTTCCTGTTTCTCTTCATGGCATTCACCGGATGTAAGGCGTGACGGTAATGACGAAGGACTGACGGGTCTTGTCCCCGGAGCGCTGCCCGCCGGTAACCTGATTGTCCGGCGAAAGTTGCCCCTGACGGTTTGATGTGGCCACGTTCTGCTCCAGCCCGCTGATAACCACGGTCTGGCCGGGTTTCAGCCAGACGCGCTGCGGAACGGAGCGGGAGTCCACTTCAGGCGCCTCCAGCTTCTCAGTGTCAGAGCTGATTTCACGCAGCTGGATGAGGCTGGAGATGTTCAGGAACATGTTCAGCATCATGCGGTCGCCACCGTCGAGAATTTTCGGGAAGATCGTGATGTTGGTCCCGGTCGTCACGGAGCCCGGGGTGAGCGTCTGCGATGGCAGCGTAGTGCTGCCCGATGAATACACCGTCGTGGCCACGCTCTTGAGGTAGGCTATCTGACGTCCCACCACCACCGAGGCGGAGGCCATGTTGGTGGTCATCAGCGGGATTGTGCGCACGTCCGCCACCCGCGCCTGCTTGGACAGTGCGTCAAACAGGAACGAAGAACCCGCGAACTGACGCGCCGCGCCGGTCGCCGTATCCAGCACGGAGAAGCTCAGCGAGCCCGCATCGGCCACGGTCCCGGACGGCCCCGCCAGGTTAATGCCGTACTTGCCCGCCAGCGTTTTATAGATGACGTTCCAGTCAATGCCGATCGCATCACTCGTTTCGGTATTCACGGTGTAAATCACCACCTTCAGGTTGACCTGCCGGCTCAGCGCCTTGTTTTCGGAGGTCAGATAGTCGCCGATACGGCGGACCACCTCCGGCACGTCGGTGACGACAACGGTCCCGGTCGTTTTGTTCATGTCCAGACGCCCCACGCCCGGTGTCAGCATGCTTTCTGCCGTGGATTTCAGGTCGTCGTAGAGGTTATTGGCCATGGAGACGTCTGACTTCAGGCTGGTACCGCTTTCGCCCGACACGCCGCCGCTGGAGCTGGAGCCGGAGCTGCCGGAACCCGAGCCGCTGTCCGAGCTGCTGCTGTTCGACACGCCGCTCATCACGGAGCCGGTGAGCGTGTATTTCGCATCTGACGGCTCGATATCGAAGCGCGCCGTCTGCAGATAGAAAAACGTCACCATGCCGTCTTCGAATTTCCAGGAAATACCGAGGCGGGCGGTCACGATATCCAGCAGGCCACCGAGGTTGCCTGTGTAGGTCACGCCTGAAAATGTGCGCGAGGTGCCGCCCGCCAGTGCCGCTGCGCTGGCCGTGGTGCCCGGGCCGAACGAGTCCAGCGGACGCATGTCGCCGGCGGTCGGAAGCGCGGGCGACGGCACGCTGGTCAGACGCTGTGTCGGCGAGCCGGTCTGTCCCCCGCCTCCGCCCAGCACGGCCGCTGCATCCGGCGTGACGCGCGTGCGGATGTGGCAGACCGTTGCGATGTCCTGGCTGAACTGCCAGATATCCTGGGGTTTAATGGCCCGGTAAGGCATGTTGCAGTTCACCACCTCGCGGGGCGCGTTGTACTTCGCGACCGGCAGCGGCACGGGGCTGACGTACTGGCTGTTCTGAAACTGCACCACCGGACGGTTTTCAGCGGCCTGCCGGATGAGAGCAGAGGCGTCATCAGCGGTATTTCCGGCCGAACGGTGGACATCGTTAATGCGCTCCAGGGCGCAGCCCTGCAGCAGCGTGCTGCAAATCAGCACGCCGATCGTGGATTTTCTAAACATGGTTATTCCTGTTGCAGATGACGGTCAGGATCGGCGCCAGGCGGCAGCAGGAGACCCTGATGGGTTAGGTGCAGAAAAGGCACGTCACGACGTGACGCTTTGCCGTACTAAAGGCGCCGGGCCTTTAACATGAAGCGGCAGCGATAGCAGACCGCGTGCCTCTGAAGGTGGAAAGCGGCTGAACGTTGAGGTAGACCGCACGCTCACGGCCGGTAAAACGATCGTCAAAGATAACCGGATGGTAGGTCACGCACGCATCCGGCAGGCTGAGGATAACCGTGAGGTCGATAAGGTCGTTATCCCTGACGTCGATTTCCACAAAAAGCTCACCGGTCTCTTCATCCTTTGCGTCAGCCCTATCCATTTCCCAGAGCCACGTCACTCTGCTGAGCTCGGAAAGCAGATATCCGCCGCAGTAAGCGCCATGCTTTGAGAAGAACAGGCGCAGCGCGCGCGTCAGCCGATCGTCATTGCTTTGCTCACCGGTGTCGGCAAGCAGCGTCATGATGAGCCGGATAAACGCCCTGCGTGAGGTGAATGCCTCCGCGCTCAGGGGGAATTGAGGTGTCTTCCTGAGCATCAGCGCGTCTCCTTATCCATCGGGTTTGAGGCCGCTGAAGCCGTTCCCGGTGGCGCGTCGCTGATAACAACCAGACACTGCTGGCGGTAGCCGCTGACAAACAGAGGAACCTGTGCGGAATGCCAGAGGGTAAACAGCTGCGCCGTCGCATCCTCAAAGTTTGCGGCATGGAAAGTCAGGGTGTAATCGATGGGGTAGTTCGTCCCCGTGTCCCAGCGGACCGTCCACTTCGGCTTATCCGACCCACAGATTTCCTGTGACACCCACTGCTCATAGCCCTGTCGCAGGGTGGTGCCCCGCTCAATTTTCCAGATGCGCAGCGGCGGAGGAGCCTTCACCGTCTTAACCGGGATGACCGGCGCCCCGCTTCCCGCAGCCGCATGGTTCCCGCCGAACGGGTTACGTCCGGTGGAACCCGGCGCCTCGCTTTTAACGCTGCCGGCGGACGTCGTTTTCACAGAGGACGCAGCCGGTAGCAGAGGCACGGCAGGCTTCCCTGCCCCCTGCAATGCCTGAGCATGCTGCGCAGGCGCCACGGTGACAGTGTGGGTCTTATCGTTCAGGGTGGCTTTGAGACCGCGCGCCGAAAGCATCTTGTCGGCGACGTACTGCCAGCGATCGTTGCCCGTCCAGCGCCACAGCTCCGGCGCGTCGGCGGAGACCGCCTTATCAAACACCACGGTCTGCCCGGGCGGCACAATTTTGCGCAGGGCTGCGCGCAGCGTGGGGGCCGCACCGTCCTGCCGGATAAAGCCATCGGTCGGTCCGGCGCCCGGCGCGGAGGCCGGAGGGGAAGACGCGGGCTTCACCGTCAGCGCGGAAGCGCCGGTGGTGCCCGCCGTAAGGGGTTGGACGGGTTTAGCGGCGGGCGCAACCGGACGCTGCGCCGAGGGCCCGGCCTGATGCACCCGGTACTGCATGGCGCTGATGTCGGCCGCGCTGCGCGAGAGCATGCTGTCGATCACGCTCCCGGAAGGCGGCCCGGTGTAAACCGCTGGCTGCGCGCAGCCGGTCAGCAGCAGGACCGGTATCAGCCCTGCCCGTTCGGTAAATGACATAGAGAGAACTCCGGATAACTCAGGGCTGCACCGTCTCTGCGGCGGCCGGAGCCGGACCGGCAAAAACCGTGCGGGAAGGCAGGCGAACCTGCCGGTCAGAAGGGGTGTCGTGGCGCCGGGTGCTTCGCGGTGCTCTGGCCAGACTGACAGACGCCAGAGCGGCATGACTTAGACTTGTCGCATCGCATTAATGAGTAATAAGACGATGTCAGTCTGACCGCGTGCGCTGGCCGCAGGTCCGCCACAACGAAAAGCGCACTGATCGGTCAGGGTGAGTGCGCTTTGCGTTGAGACAGTTCGGATTAAAGATGCCCGACGGGGACGCGCTCAGGGTCAGTTAGCGCTGATAATCCAGATAAGGAATCCGTTCGTCGTCTCATTGACGGTCATAAGAGCGCCTTTGTCAGGCAGGAGCACACTCCCCCCGCTGGCATAACGCAGCAGGCCACGCTCATCGGCTACCCCACCACCGAGCAGAGGGCGCTCAAGGCCGGCTTTAATCGAGTAATCAACGATCAGCGCGGGTGGAAGTTGCCTGATGGAAGGAATAAAACGAACCTTAAGACTGGCGCTGAACTGTTTCCCGGGCGACGCAGAAAACGCTCCCGCTCTGTCGTCTTCGCCCAGAGGCCCTCGTGCTCGCAGCTGTTGTCGAACCTCACCATATTTCTGCAGAACGTTCATGACATCCGCTTTCCCTGTGGCATCCAGAACGTACTGAGCGCTCCCACCTTCACCATCCCCCCGGGGCGTTAAGTGCATGTCGCTGATAATGGTGCTCATGGCGTCAGGATGCGTGGGCTTGTATATCAGCGCGGTGATTTCATAACGGCCGAGTACCTGTTCATAGGCGGCGCCGAAGTCACCACCGGCATCGGAAGACAGGGCTGAGCCGGCCACGCCCGTTATCAGAGCAAGCGTCAGCGCGGCGCGCCCCAGAAAGGAACGGTTCATAATGGGTATCCATGCAAAGTCGGGAGAATAAAACCCGCCGTCAGGCGGCGGATGCGGTGTTCTGCGATGTGATCAGAGTCGGAGCGGATGAAACGGCAGGAGATGACGCGCAGTGCTCAAACCAGAACACTACGGGTTCGGCTTTGACGCGGCAGAGTCCGAACCGTTCCGCTGTGCGAAAATTAGCGCTGTGACGCCGTGCTCGCTCCACCTGTTCGGCCAGCAGCGCACGAAACGCTTCCGGCGAGGCATTGCCCTTGGCGGCGCGGCATTCCTTGCACACTGGCGCAATGCCACCCTGCACATAGTCCTCGCCAATAAATTCTGCATGCCACTCGCGGGCAGGCAACTTGCTGCCACAGAAGGCGCAGCGCCCTCTGAACTGCTCACGCAGCGCTTCCCGTTTTCGTTTTGTAAGGTTCATGTTATCCCCTGATTGTCCTCTGAATACGTCCCGCATCTCACAGATGCCTGTTATGTAATATCAGCTCGGCCAGAACCGCACCGGGCTGACCCACTCCCGAAGGAGTGAGCCCGCACAGACTGCTCTGCGTCATCTTTGCGTATGTGGCGTATTACGGCAGGGAAACCCGTTCGCGCCTTCAGTTGACTGAAGGGCTAATCATCACCAGTTGCAGGGGGCCCGACGGATCGCCCCGGGGCCTGCAGTGGCTACGTCGAACTGATTCGCAGGGAGAATAAATATGAAACTGGTTAACAACCCGTTCGCTGCTGCGCGTGTGCGCAACGCTAATACACTCCGGAAACTGAATTTCCGGAAACCGGCACCGCGAATCCCGCAGGTGAATCCAGAAAAGGTGTATCGAACTGATTCGTTGGGATATGGACGTACTACCCGACATTCCGACTTTGAGTTGTGCCCGTCAGTGAAATAAGCGACCTGAAATGCCTGCCTCAGTCGTTTATAACCTGCCCCATAATTCTGTGGGTTCCCCTGATGTGATTCTGGCCATGACATAGCCTCCGGACGTCTTCCGCGCACCAACGCTGCATGCCGGCAAGAGAGGACCTTGAGATCAGGGTTTCGGGCACATTGTTAAAGAGCGGAGGCGGTTTTCGGGCAAAAAGAAGCCCTGCGCGGATGCGCATAATTCATCAGAAATGAGTGCCGACAATTAATGTGCCGGCTCAGATTATCTATTAGTCTTTGCTGCCGGTTCCGGCAGGAAAACGTTGCCCTGGTGTGGCAATCGATTCGAACAAATTAAGATGGTCTTCAAGACGAAACAGCGCTTCTGTCACTTTCGCTCGGCCGGATTTCTTGGCCGAAGCGGAAAGCTTCTCGTTAAGTTCCGTAGACATGTACAGCATGATTGCGATGCCTTTGTGGTTTTTGGGGGCTGCCATGTCAACTCCGTGTATGCGTTATGTAAGCATTAAGTAAGTGACCGCCATTAAATAGGATTTGTCCTGGAATGGAAACTACCTGTGACAGGTAGTAGACATCGGGAGTGAAAATAAAAAAAATGTAAAACTCATATATATCAACAATATAAATATAAGTTTTTTAGGTAAGCACCCCTTGTGAGGGGTGCTACTGATTGAAAAAAATTCGTAATTAACTCTAATATTTTTGGTACGAATGAATGAAACTACTCTAAAGCCAAATTAATAAGGAGCTTGCTGAAGATAAATACTCTAAGGGCATTCAAGGAGCAAATCTGCAGTCGGCTGAGAACAGTTTCCATCATTTTCATTATTTCATCAGGAGTCGAGTCGAGTCTTTCAGCAGCTATATCAGCTGGAATGCCTTTAGCAAATTGATAGACACACTTAGCCTGTTTCAGTGAAAGCTCAGGTAGAAGAGAAATGAAATTATCTACCTCGGAGAGATGGGCATTAGATAGCCTGGAGTTGTCTTTTGCGAGATGAGGAAGGGATAACTTAAAACTCAAAAAAACCCTGCTTAGGAAAATCAACCTTAGTGATTGTAGATTGCTTATTTCTAAACGCTTACGTGCAGCTTCAAGCGATTTTTTTATGGTTTCAGCAGACACCCCTCGTAGCTCACCGGTCTCTTTATATGTCGCGCCGGCAGAATACAAACAAGTATCGGTGACTTGTAACAGAGTTAGCTCTGGAAAAAGCTTGCACAATTGTGCATATACAATAGGATCCACGGCAGCCATGGCAGCCTCCCTGATAGGTTGTTATGGTTAGCTGGTTGTACAGGCCTCGAACCCTGTGCAATCAGCGACTAAATACTCACGTTTGGCTTATGTCTCTTCTGTTAATCTCCTCATGGTCGTGGTAAATCTCTGTAAACAGGACGCACATTTTCATCGTACCGGTGGTGAGGTTCAGCCTGTTTCAGTTCCGGCTGAACATCACGATTGCGCAGACTTTCTTCCGTCGCATGTACGCTGGCCATCAGCTTAGGATCGCTCACCTTAAATACACGCCCGTTATCTTTATTGATGTTTCTCACCACGCCCGAGTACAGGACGCGGTTAACGGCCTTTTGTTCGCCGCTCAGAATCGTATTGTCTCCACTGCGCCAGGCAGTCAGCTCAGCCGCAAGGTCATTATTGAAACGATCCGATTTGCTGTCAGGTGCAGGGTAGACTTCAACTCTGTCACCAAAGTCGGTGACGGCGGGTTTACCGTCGCGCAGGTAGCTGACCGTTCCGTCACGCAGCAGTCGCGTCTCATGTTCGCTCGATTTAAACGTTGGCACATCATCACCCGGGCCATAATGAATAACGGCGTTAGGTTCCGGCCACGCATTTCTCTGCTGACGGGCAGCACGTTTCTCACGGTAAGCCCAGCCACGCATCTGACTGAGTGCAGCCGCATCACCTTTCACCGCTTCACGTTCTACCCATGACTTCCAGCTCAGCGGACGACCTTCCCCGGTCTCTTTGAGAGCCTGACGCTCCTCACGCAGCTGCAGGCGCAGTTCGGCCATGGCCTTCATCTTTTCAAATTCAGCCACGCGGTACATCAGCTTGCGCATCAGCGGATCCCTCACGCTTTCGCGGACGTGGGCTTTGGCCACCACGCAGTGCGAGGCAATCTGCCGGAACCGCTCACCTGCGCGCAGGTCTGGTTTTTCCCAGCCACTGCGATACGCGTCATAGCGAGCACGCAGGATATCGCGCGCAATAGCACGGGCTTCTCTGCGTTCACGACGTGCCTCCTGATCGCGAACGTGGAGCTGCGGCATATAGAATTTATCAACGACCAGTATCCCGGCTTCATGATTGTCAGGATCGGATGCAGGAGGTGCCGCTTGATAATTACCCCAGCGCTTAACCATGGACGCATGGCTGATAGCAGGATGTACGTCAGACGCTTTCACGCTGACGCCTTCCGGGTTCAGAAGATCGTAGACAGCGAGCCCACCCTGCTGCTCGCGCAGGCCAAGTCCGCGCGTGTACAGCACGTTGTGGACCAGCGGCCAGTCCAGACAATCCTGTTCTGCAAAGTCATTCAGCATCTGGCGGGTTTCGCGAACCGCATAGCCATGCAGGCTTTCTTTATCAGAGAAGATTTCACGCTTAGCTGCGCCGCGCGGAGCAGAAGGCATATCACGACGGGTACGGTGAAGATCACCATACGCATCCATATGCCAGCTGCCGTTATCGACTTTAAAGCCGAACTCGCGCTCCAGCACGCGGCAGCACTTCTGCAGCTCGTCGGCGTCGTTCCACATGTTCTGCGCTCGGAACGTGGTCGGGTGAACGCGGTTAGCCGACACGTGACAGTGGATATTATCCGTATCGCGGTGGATGGCGGCCACGTACTGATGTTCTTCCATACCCAGCTGCTTGAGGCTGTAGCGCACGGAGCGGAATACAGCATCGGGTGACGGGTCTTCATCGTCCTGCCAGGACAGAATAAAGTGATACACCGCATCTTTGCAGTGGCGGTTTTCCGAGGCCGTCAGGTTCATTTCTGACGCGGCGGTATCCAGTGAGAAGCAATTGGTTTCACACAGCACTTCACCGGAGAGCACGCGCTGAATGCCCTCGGGTGAAATGCTGACGATTTCTGTTACAGGTGCGGCGCGCTTACGTCCGACGTAATCAACCAGCTGACCAAATCCCGGCGTGGCGACGTGCTCATTACCGGCAGTATGTCCCGCTTCGTGCGTGACGGCTTCAACCGGTTTCTTTTCCTCGCGCGTGCTCACGTAGCTGACCAGCTTCTTAAAGCTGGTCTTCTTATCGCGACGCTTTGGCGGGATGATCACGTTCATCAGTCTTTCATGTCCTCGACCGGTACTGGCGTCATGTCCAGCGCGTTAATGGCGTGCTTGATGCTGGTCAGCACCTCGGAAAACTGGTGGCTCAGTTCGGTGGTCATGTTTGCCTGCATCTGGGTGTACAGGTGTTTCTGCAGGCCACCCAGACGCAGCAGCTCGTTCATCATGCGAATGTCGGTGCGCACGGTAATGCGGCGATTCAGTGCCGTACGGCGCAGGTACTCAGAAGTCGTCAGTCCGGCGGCGACGGCTTTCTTGTTGATGGCCTCGTACTCCGCCTCTGTGCAGCGGCACTTGACCAGTTTTTCCCTCTGACGCTTTTCGCTTTTCGACATAACTCAACCTTGGCACATTACCCGGGTCTCGGGGCGGAGCCCTGAGCAGGTCGTTTTGGGAATCACTGCCAGCGTGCTGGCGGTGGTCACAAAACATTTCCTGTCCCGTCTTTTAATTTACTGTGCGTATTTTGCCACTTAGCTGCTCAGAAGTAAACCAGCGTCATGTGAGGTGATGGGGGTGGAAATGGTGGTAAAAATCCAGCAAAATCGGGTCTTTACCATTGCGAAGGGAGATATGAGATGGCGGTACGTAATGTTTTCACACAGGAGCAGCTGGATGAGGCGCGAAGGAATCTGGAAAATCTCCCGGATTTGACGCCGCAGCGCATCACGAGAGAGGCAGCGCTGGAAAATCTTAAGGACACCATTCTGGTGCTGGCGAAAGAGAAGGGTTACACGGTTTCGGATATCAAGTCGGCGCTGGATGCCATGGAATTCCGTTTCAGTGAAAAGGCAATTTCCGCTGTGGTAAACGAGGGAAGTGGTAAGAAAAAGCGTGCTCCGCGTAAGGCGGAAGCAGTACAGCAGAAAACCATGCCGCAGGGCAACCAGCCTGCATCATGAAAATGTCCGGCGGGTTTGATTCGCGCCTGCCGGATTTTTTTTACCAGTTGTGGACGCTAAATCCATCAAGTAGGTCAGCATCAGCGTCAAAGTGAATCATCGAAGCCTTTCGCTTTTCAGACAGAAAGGTGACAACGTGACAGAAGTCATCCGACAGCCCTGCCCCCCTGAGTATCCCAATCGCGTCCGAACTTGCTGAAAGGCGGATCAGAAAACCGTATCGCGTGGGATGTATCCAGTGACAGGCACCCTCTTCACCGCTCACCCTGGGTGACAGTGAGTCCAGAATCTCAGAATCACTCTGCATCATGTGCGCATTACTGATAACCGCGCAGCGACAGATTTCCGGTTCATTTGGCTTACTTTGAACAGCATTTAATGAAGTCATTTGTGCAGACCGTCTTAATGACGGCTCCCGATATTGTGTGATTTTGATTTCGCTTGGTTCCGTGAACAGGCTCGATTTATTGCCCGCTCACGGAATGTTATTTTTCTTTTCAGGAGCGCAGAACCGTGAAGCCAATGTCAAAGTCATACACCGCTAACGGGTAGCGAACACCGACGTAAATTTTACGCCCTTCCGGTTCCTCGGTTGGCTCATCAATGACGGTCAGTGCCTGAAACTCATGCCCCTGAATGCCTCCCGGTCCGGTGAATACGCCCCAGCGACAGATGTAGTCAGCAAGGTCGTTGAACTGCTCTTGCGTGAGCGGTTTGTCATCCACACTTTCGCTGTTTTCCAGCTTCTGAACCGCATCATAAATTGCGCGTTCTGTGATGTTGTAGATTTGCGTGTATTCCTCATTTGTCAGCGGGCGGCCGAGGCTGAAGGAAACAGAGTCTGCAACCAGATCCGCATAGCCTTCGTGCGAACTGTTCATGCCTTCCGTAATATCTGTGATGGTCATATTCATTTCATTTCGTCCCACTGTGCATGTTCATCGGATTCCGCAGCGAAGTGCATCCGTGCGGTATTGAGCACGCTCACAAATGTGATGGCACCATCAACCGGCCAGATGTGCGCGCACAAGTGCATAATGTCCGTCAGAAGATCGGTGACGGCCGTTTCTGCGGGTTCGTTGCTGTCTTCGATCCCCGTCTGCTCCGCGAAATTTAGCAGGGCGGATGCCGCCAGGCTGACCCGGCGGGCGTTGTCGTTCACCTCTTCAGAAGCTTCTGCCCGCTGTGACAGCGCCTGTAAGTCAAGGATGGTGAACGTTTCGTATGAAGGTGAAGCGGTCAGTGAGTTGATGGATTCGGATTTCATTGTGAAGACCTCTGTAATGCTGTGACGCTCAAAACGGGACGGAAAAACAACGTCATGAGGCCGGTTTCTCTCCGGCCCCTCTGCGCATCAGGCGCAGATTTTCCGGTTATAAATCACCTTTAAATCGGTGTATTCGGAACCCTCACGCAGTGGCTCCAGCCGCACCACGTTCTCCGCCACGCCGTTCATGGTCAGCACGCGCTCGATGCCTGCGTGCCAGTCTTCCTCCTCGTTCAGCGGAAACCAGAGGTTATTGTCTATCCCGCTCAGCAGCGGATCGGAGCACACGTGAACGCCGCGACCGTGTCGGGTATTTTCAGTTACTGTTACGGTCAGTTCGCCGCGCACCTGACGCGTAAATGACGCGCGTACCAGCTGCGTCACCACGTCGTCCCAGCTCCACTCCTTATCATCCGGGACAGGCAGTTCGACGGAGCGCAGGGACTTGCACCCCGCGCGCGCCATGCTCTGCGCCAGCCCTAATACGGAAGGCTCACCGCAGCTCGCGTCCGCGCCGGTGATCCAGTTGCCGTGGTGATAAAACGCTTCGTCGCCGTTATCCAGGCGGATAAATGTGTATTCGCCCAGCACGCGGATGATGTCGTTCTGCGTCACGGGTGCCAGCGCGAAAGGTAAATTCAGGGGCGTTGCGATGCTCATGGCTGCGCCTCCATCAGGTTGTTGACGGTGGTCATAAACTGCTGCCACAGGGCAAAGGGCATAGCGGGCACGTGCGCCAGCTGGCCATTGCGCAGAGCATTTACAAAACGCAGTGCGTGTGCGACGATTTGCGGGTCAAAAATCATAAAACTCTCCTGAGGATTTGGTTTTGATAAGGCAGCCAGGTGGGACTGGCCGCCGTGAGAGAAGCAGGGGCTACCCTGCTTTTTTTACGCCTGTACGTTACTGCCCTGCTCCAGCTCAGCGGTCAGCCACTGGCTCGCCTTCAGGAATGCTTTTTCCCCCTGAAGCCCGAAGTGCGCCAGCGCGATGCGCCCTGCTTCTTTCCACACTTCTGACTCGTCAGCCGGAAGCATCACCTGATTTTCCGGCACCCGCTGCGCCACGGCCCCGGCCAGGTTGTTCAGGATATGGGCCATAAACTCCCGGCGCTGGGTGAGCGTGATCGCGACGTCATTCAGGTCGGTCAGCGCCGTCAGCTGGCCACGCAGGGACTGGCGCACGCCCTGGCTGTTGATGTACCTGCGCAGCCAGTAGCCCGCATCATGTTCAAAATCAAACGAGCGCCAGATAAGCGCGCCTGACGGCTCGCGCACGACCAGGCGAAAGTGGCTGCCCTGATCGTCCTCAATGAAAACATTGCTGAAAGCGGCCGTGACGTGAGTGGCCTGCTCGCGCGAAAATGCGCCGTCGCCCAGCGCCGCTACGCAGCGCATTTCGGTGGTGGTGCCCGTCTGGGTTGAAGTCATGATGTGCTCCTGTCTGAAATTAATGATCCGGCTGACCGCCGCGCGGTGCCTGAAAAGCCCTTCTCTGACGCGGGTTTCTTCTTTCCGGTCTGGCCTTTCGCGGCAAAGGGCAAAGGAGCAACGACGAAGTGAGGGCATAAAGGGGCGACGACAAAAAGTTTTTGCGGCCCCTGGCGAAAAGTTTTTGGCGGCGTGCACTTCACCCCTTTCTGCCTGAACCGGCGGTGCTACGACCAGCCCTCCGCGCAAGGGCTGGCCGGAATGCAGAGGAGCGTCAGAAGGGAAGTTTCAGACCGCTACGCGGGCTGGCCTTAAAAGCCCGGCGGGGGTTTTGCCGGGACGGTGAAAGCGTCGGCGAAGCCGGCAGCAGCCGTTGACCTCAGCCATCAGACCC